>JBCDDJ010000130.1:0-14644 GCA_039180385.1 Cyanobacteria bacterium P01_G01_bin.38
CTGAAACCATCGATTCATAATGCATTCAAAAGCAGACCCTCTATCTCTATCATGCTAAACAACCGGCCATCAGTCGGGAAATAGGTGGAATTTTTAATAGTCTGTTTCCCTCACAATCGCATCCGCTACCCTCGCCACATCTGCCATCTCTGCCCCGTCGTGGACTCTGAGGATGTCGGCTCCGTTTGCGATCGCAACGCTACATGCCGCCGCTGTCCCCCAAACCCGTTCCTTTGGCTCGCTGCGGTCCAAAATCCAACCGATAAAGCTTTTGCGGGAGGCTCCGACTAAGATGGGGCAGCCCAGGGTGTCTAGCTGAGATAGCTTTCGCAAAATGGTCAGATTTTGGGGATAGGTTTTGGCAAAGCCAATGCCGGGGTCGATGCAGATATTTTGATGAGGGACACCGACTTCGACAGCTGCCGCGATCTGAGTTTTGAGAAAGTCGGCGATCTCGACCATGATGTCGTCATAGTCAGTCATCTGCTGCATGGTGGCGGGAGTGCCCCGCAGATGCATGAGGATGATTGGTACGCCAGTTTCCGCCGCGGCCTTGAGGATGTCAGGCTCGTAGGTGCCGCCGGAAATATCGTTGATGATATCGGCCCCCGCTTCCACCGCTGCCCGGGCCACCGTCGCCCGAGTCGTATCGACGGAGATGGGCACTGTCTGAAGTTCATCATCGGCGCGAATCGCTTCGATAATCGGCACCACCCGGTTTAACTCTTCGCTGAGGGAAATTTGCGCCGAGCCGGGGCGGGTCGACTGACCACCGATGTCGAGGATATCCATGCCACCCTTGACCAGCGCCCTGGCCTGCTGTAGCGCGGTTTCGAGCGTGTTAAATTCGCCGCCGTCGCTGAAGCTGTCGGGGGTGACGTTGAGGACGCCCATCAGGTAGGTGCGTTGTCCCCAGGTGAAGGTGCGATCGCGAATTTGCCACGGTGCTCGGGTTAGCGATTCGGCCTGGGCCTCGGCTACAAATAGCCGCACCAGCCGATCATAGGTGCCAGGGCCGATGTACTCTGGATGGGCACGGAGCTTGCTGTACATCCACACCAGGTCTTTGCCATCAAAGATGCGAATATCTACAAACCAGCTTTTTAGCTTCGGTTTCAAGCCGTTGGCTGTCTCCAACGCATCTGTCCAACGTTCAAATTCCTGCTTAAACCCTCGGGTGACGACCGTAAATGTCATGACTGCTAACCGTATTCAAAAGACTGCCGCTCAAGTCGCCGACACAGCAACTTTCATTTATAGTCCACCGCCTGCGGCCCAGGATGCAAAGCAAATTTTGGTCAAGCCTAATCTGGGTTACCCGGTCGGGCCACCCGCTACGGTGAGTATGTCAGTGCTCAGCAAAGTTTTAGCAGGGTTGAGAAATGCTAGCCCCCAGGCTGAAATCCTGATTGTGGAGGGCGTCTGTTCTCCCAAACCCCTCTCCGAAATCGCCAGCCGCAACGGGTTGTATGACATTCTGACCGACGGCATGCAGCTGATCGACGCCGACACATTGCCCATGGTGCCTTATCCAAATCGCCTGGAAACCCCCGTGCGATTCAAAGAGATGATGGCCCCTAAACTGCTGCAAGAAGTTGATTGCTGCATCTCCGTCGGCGCGTTTAAGATCACCAGTCTTAAGGGTCGTCCCCTGCTGTCGGCCTCCCTCAAAAACCTCTATGGCCTGTTCCCCCGCGCTAAATACAAAGCCCGCAGTGCCCACTCCCGCGGTCAGCTCCACCGTCCCTCGGTGCCGCAGATTTTGCAAGATGTTTATTTCTCCATCGGTCATCTATTTGACGGGGCCGTGGTGGATTGCAACCAAAAATTTATCAGCAAAGACTGGCGACCCGATCGCGGGGACGCCTTCGATATCGGCAAAGTCATCTGGGGTGAGGATTTATTGGCCGTCGATAGTCAGGCGTGTCAGGTGGGAGGCGAGCCGGAGGCCAAGTATTTGCAAAGCATTGCCCAACGACGTGATTTGTTCCCAACCCATTCATTTCAAAAGGGGGATGCTTAAATTTTCTACATCGTAGACACGGCCATCTTAAAGATGAGTTGCGAAACCCAGGCAGTCTAATTTTCAGGCGATATATTGAAGAAAATGGAGCTTTAACCTACGAGCTTCAACATAGGCAAACTCTCAAACCATCTGTGAAAGAGATACTCTAGGGCTCATCTGCAGCTTTAAACCGCTTATACGCGCAGCGTTTTTGTCAATAGCGGTAAAGTTTGTCTGAGTCTTTTTTATCAAGCAGCCAGACTTCTCGGCCCCCTTGAGTAGGCTGCGGGGGGAGCCTGAGTCGAAAACTCAGGGTGGGTTTTGGGTATACGGCCTTTGTACAGAGCCAACCACAGGATTTCAGTCCAGTCTGCATGGGCGAACGGTCTTTTAATCGCCGTTCACTAGCATCGTTTTAATCAATGAGATAGATAAAGTACTATGGTTAGCCTACATAACCGCAGAACAGCCCAGCCGCCCTCTACCTCAAAAGCCTGGCCTAACCAGGCTCCCGAAAATCGGACGAGTCCTCACAAAACGCCTTTTGTGCGCTCTGAGCCCGATCGCGATGTCTCTAGCTTTTCTCGCTTACACACCCCTACCTATGGCCTCGAAGCCCTAGGACTGGAGAATCTGGGACCGGTTTACCGTAACCTGCCTATCCCCACGCTGGTAGAGCATGCTCTGCTCAAGCAGGAGGGTTACCTTGCTGAGAATGGTGCGCTGGTGGTTGAAACCGGCAAATATACGGGCCGCTCTCCCAACGATCGGTTTATTGTCCAAGACCCCAGCAGCGAACCCGAAATTGACTGGAATCAGTTTAATCGACCGATTTCAGAAGAGAAATTTGAACAACTTCGGCTGCGGGTGCTCTCCTACCTTCAGGGGCGCGATCTCTACATTTTTGATGGCTATGTAGGTGCGGACCCCACCTACCGCTTTGGGGTGCGGGTGATTAACGAACTGGCCTCGCAAAATCTGTTTGCCCATCATCTCTTTTTGCGACCCACCCCAGAGGAGTTGATGACCCACCAGGCCGACTTTACCGTGCTTGCCGCGCCGGGCCTACATGGCAACCCGCAAATCGACGGTATCCATAGCGAAGCTTTTATTGTATTGCACCTGGCTAAACGATGGGTACTGATCGGCGGATCTCGCTATGCGGGTGAGATCAAAAAGTCGATTTTTGCCCTGATGAACTACTACATGACCAAGCGTGATGTGCTGCCCATGCATGGGGCGGCGAACCTGGACCCTCAGGGACACACCGCTTTATTCTTTGGGCTCTCGGGCACAGGCAAAACCACCCTATCCGCCGACCCCAGTCGACGGCTGATTGGCGACGATGAGCACGGCTGGTCCCCCGATGGCATCTTTAACTTTGAGGGGGGCTGCTATGCCAAAACCATTCGCCTCTCTCAGGAACATGAACCTCAAATCTGGTCTGCCCTCCAGTTTGGCACACTGTTGGAGAATGTCATCATGGCCCCCGACACCCGCCAACTCGACTACAACGACGGCAGCCTCACTGAAAATACCCGCGCCGCATACCCGCTGCGCTATATTCCTAACTGCTCTGAGACGGGCACCGGAGCGCATCCTAAGACGGTTATTTTGCTTACCGCCGATGCCTTTGGGGTGTTGCCCCCGATTGCGAAGCTCACCCGAGAGCAGGCGATTTATCATTTCTTGTCGGGCTACACCAGCAAGCTAGCTGGGACTGAGCGCGGTATTACTGCACCTCAAGTGACTTTCTCGGCCTGTTTTGGCCAGTGTTTCTTCCCGCTGCCGCCAACGGTCTATGGTGAGATGCTTGGTCAACGCCTCAAGCAGCATCCCAATACCGAGGTGTATCTGGTGAATACCGGCTGGTCGGGTGGCCCCTACGGCATTGGCAAGCGGGTGTCGATCAAACATACCCGCGCTATGGTGACCGCCGCTCTGGAGGGAACTCTGACGAAGGTACGCTTTACGCCCCATCCGGTCTTTCGGGTGCTGGTGCCTGAGTCAGTGCCCGATGTGCCTAAAGAGATTTTGAACCCGCGCAATGCCTGGGCCGATCCCCTGGCTTACGATCAGCAAGCCTATGAGCTAGCTAAGCGGTTTGTGGAGAATTTTGCCCAGTTTGCCGATGCCAGGCCGGATATTGTGGCGGCGGGGCCAGTGGTTAGATGATGCTTGCTGCGTCGCCAGCAAGCCACCGCCATTATCTCCGCTAAAGAACGGATTGTGGAAGGGGCTATGGGCATGGTGGAGATGGCCCTGCATCGTCTGAGTGAGCAGCGGGTGGTTGACTTAGACGAAGAACGTAAAGCTGCTATGGTAGATAACTTATTAGTCGCGCTGGTATCTGAGTGCGCGCCCCAACCCATTGTGAATGCAGGTACCCTATACACGTGAGCAAACAGCCGTGAGCAAAAAGCGATTTCTGTTACGGCTAGCCCCTGACCTGTACGCGACCCTCGAAAAATGGGCAGCGGATGATCTGCGTAGTGTAAATGCCCAAATTGAATTTTTGCTTAAGCAGGCGACCTGGAAAGCCGGTAGAATCAAATCGCAAACCCATCAGCCCCCGTCGGAGGAATAACCTGAGCGTGCAGCAAAGCAGTCTCTGCGTTTCGTAAGAGCCCCCTTGCCCTTGTCTGCATCTGTCAGGTATGAACGTAATGTCAAAACGTAATGTCAACTTATTGCCAACCCCCCAGAACCCGTAATGTTGTCAGCTGTTGAGTCCAAACCGGCTACAGATAACCAGAATGTCTATTTTCGCTGCATTGCGGGCTGCTCCGCTAAGCACTCAATCTATGACGTGGTCTACACCTGCCCATCCTGCGGCAGCCTGCTAGAGGTTCATCACGATCGTGAGTCGCTCAAAAAGCGCGATGCGTCCCAATGGAAACAGCTGGTTGACTCGCGGGTTGGCACCACCACCTGGCCCTACGGCAGCGGGGTGTGGGGAATGCGTGAGTGGGTGATTCCAACGCTCTCTGACGAAAATGTAGTCAGTATGTTCGAAGGCAATACGAACTTGTTTTGGGCTGAGCGATTAGGCAAGCAGCTAGGTATCCCCGACTTGTGGATCAAGCTCTGCGGCAACAGCCACACCGGCAGCTTCAAAGACCTCGGCATGACTGTCTTGGTGAGCGTGGTCAAACAAATGATGGCCCAGGGCAGCTCCGTCAAAGCCGTTGCCTGTGCCAGTACCGGTGACACCAGCGCCGCCCTGGCGGCTTATGCGGCTTACGCTGGCATCCCGGCAGTGATCTTTTTGCCTGCGGGTAAAGTCAGTACGGCGCAACTGATCCAACCGGTCGCCAACGGGGCCCATGTGCTCGCCCTCGATACCGACTTCGATGGCTGCATGAAAATTGTCCAAGACGTGACCCAGGACAATTCGATCTATCTGGCCAATTCGATGAACAGTCTGCGTATCGAAGGCCAAAAGACAGTCGGCATCGAAATTATTCGGCAGTTTGATTGGGAAGTCCCGGATTGGATCATCATCCCGGTGGGCAATCTTGGCAACATCAGTGCGCTCTACAAAGGTTTCCAGCTGATGATGGACCTTGGGTTGATTGCTCGAATGCCCAGACTGGTTGCGGCCCAAGCGGCCAAGGCCAATCCTTTTTATGAGTCCTTCAAAAATGGATTCAAAGAAAAAATCCAAGTGACCGCCCAAAAAACCCTGGCCAATGCCATCCGGATTGGGAACCCAGTCAGCTATGCGAAAGCCACAAAAGCGATTGTAGAAACGGACGGCATTGTTGAACAGGCAACTGAGAACGAATTGGCTGCTGCCGCGGCGCATGCTGATTTGACCGGTATGTTTACCTGCCCACACACAGGGGTTGCCCTGGCGGTGCTGACTAAACTGATTAAGCGCGGTGTGATCAAATCAAGTGACAAGACGGTGGTGATCAGCACAGCCCACGGTTTGAAATTTACCGACTTTAAGGTCGGGTACCACGAATCGGCCCTGGAAGACGTGACCAGCCAGTACGCCAACCCCGCTATTCACTTACCTGCTAGCGTCGATGCTGTGAAAACTGAGATCGAGAAACGGCTGAGTCATCTTTAACTCACCTACCAGGGCAATTCCTCCCCCTGGGCGTGCCAAAACGTGCCGGAGTTTTTTAAATTCAACTGATCTATTCGGGCTAACAAACCCCGCACCGACTCCGCGGCTGGGATGCCGCTGTGGCCTGTCATATCGGTGCTGACCATACCCGGATGGAGAATAGCGACGGCGATTTGTTGGGGTCGCAAGTCAACCGAGAGACACTTACCCGCCATAGAGAGGGCTGCTTTTGACATGCGATAGCCGTAATAGCCTCCCGAAGTGTTGTCTTCAATGGATCCCATTCGGCTAGTGATAATAGCAATCTTAGACCCGGCTTTGAGATTGGGCAGCAGTGCCTGGGTGACTCGCAGAGCCCCCATCGCATTCACCTCAAACTGTCGCTGGATGCTCTCAAAATCTAAATTACCCAGGGCGCTGACCTGGGCGATGCCAGCATTGTTGATCAAGACATCGATTGTCTTGCCTTGTAAGCGCTTGGCCAGATCGGTAACAGACTTCTCTGCAGATATTTCCACAGCTGTCTCAACTTCAACCTTCAGCGCATCTAGCTCCGGAGACGACGAACGACATACCGCAATGACAGTCTCACCGGATGCCTGTAGCTGTCGGCAGAGCTCGTAGCCGATACCGCGATTGGCCCCGGTAACTAAAAAAGTGGCCATCCTTCACTCCTTTGCTGGGTTGATCTGGTCTCAAGTCGTCTGGCTCCTATGCTAGCTTGAAGACGCGGGTACTCGGGATCAGTGACCTATGGTTTCTCAACTATCAAAATCTGGAGAAACCGAAATCATCTACCCAGATTCGGATGGACAGCCGATGGCGAGTAATACAGAGCAATATTGCTGGCTGGTGATGATCCAGCAAAATAGTTAGACTGGCTGCTTCCTAGTGCCTTTGTCGCAGGTGATTTATTTTGGATTTATCCTCCAATTTGTGACATGGTGCGACTGTAGGCCCCGGTGGTGCCGGAGTCGCGCATTTTGTAATTAATGTCGGGTTTGAGCGCTAACAAGTCGGCAACCTGGGCGCGGATCTCGGTGATGGGCTGACCTTCGCGTAGGGCGGCGCGGAGGTTGATTTGGCCGGTTTCGTTGAGCAGGCAGGGGCGCAGCCAGCCGTCGGCGGAGAGTCTCATGCGGTTGCAGCGATCGCAAAAACACTCCGACATCTGACTAATAAAGCCTACCGTCCCTGCTGCCCCTGGTATCTGAAACACATCGGCGGGGCCATTGCCGCGTACCGCTGACTCGGCCAGGCCCCATCGTGCCCGGATTTGTTGGCGAATGGTTTCAGAATCAACCCAGCCTTTGTGCTCAAACAGGTCGTCATTACCGATGGGCATAAACTCGATGAAGCGAACGTGCCAGGCTTTGTCGAGGGTGAGTGCGGCTAGGTCTAGCACTTCATGGTCATTCACCCCCGGGATCACGACCACATTTAACTTTAGTGGTGAGAACCCGACCCGGTGGGCAGCCTGAATGCCTTCCCAGACTTTATGCCAGCGAGACCGGCCTTTGCCCCCCACAATCTGCTGAAAGGTTTCGGGCTGTAAAGAATCCAGGCTGATGTTAATGCGCCGCAGCCCAGCACTGTAGAGATCCTGGGCCATCTCGGCCAGCTTGTAGGCATTGGTGGTCATGGCGAGATCTTGGGTCTCGGGCAGGTTTGCGATCGCACCCACCAGCTCCACCACCCCCGGTCGCAGCAGCGGCTCACCCCCCGTCAGTCGAAATTTATGAAACCCCAGGGGAATAAACACCCCTTGCAGCAGCTGCAAAAGCTCAGCATTGCTCAGCCAGTGCTCCCGCAGGGCATAGGTGAGATCGGCCCCCTCGGGCATACAGTACGCACATTGAAAATTGCAGCGGTCGATCAGGCTGATACGGAGATAGTCAATGGGATTCATAGGGGAGAGATAGGGAGGCAGTTCCTTTAGCTCCATTATGGGTGAATACTCATAGAACATTGTTAGGAACAGATGATGCCACCTGTCTCCCATCCGTTTAAGAACAGTGGCAAAATGCAATGAATAATGAACCCGTCGAAATTGTGGGGTAAATCCTGATGAGCTGGAAAGCATGGTCAAAATTTGAATGCGTTCGCTTCTTTTGTGAACGCTATGGCAAGCTCATTAAAGGGTCTGTAGAACCCGTTGCAGCCTGATGCAGAATGCCTCACCCAAATCGGGTTATACGCTGCCGGTGTTTGCCTGCGCCAGTGCGATCGCAACCTTGCAACGCCTCAAAGATCCGCAGATGACTATCGAGCAGGTGGCGGTTAACCTGGTGGAGCCCGCCGAGGTGGTAACGATTCCCATTGAGCAGATTGCGCCTCTGCCGGATGGGTCGGTACTGGCAATCACCCGCAGCGATCCGGGGGATAATCTTGATTTGACGCGCCATACACCGATTTGGGCGGTAACCACCTGGGCGGATGGGGGGCAATCTGAGGTAATTCGATTAGAAGGCGGGGAGGGGATTGGCAAAACGGCTGAGGGAACTGCCGCTATTTATGCCTATGCCCAACGGCTTTTTCGGGCAAATCTAGAGACTTTATTAAAACCAGGGCAAAAAATCCGGGTGACGATCATCCTGCCAGCGGGCCGTGCCCTGGCCCTGCGGACTTCCAACGCTGCCTTTGGGGTGATCGATGGGCTGTCGCTGTTGGGCACCACGGGGATCGCCCAGCCGTTGAGCGCACCCGGGCAGCTCGAAAATTTCCGTGAGATTCTCAAAGAAAAGGCTAAAACCTGCGAGGTGCTGGTGTTTTGTCTGGGGGAAAACGGGCTGGATCTGGCTGAGCAAATGGGGATCAACCCCGACCAACGAGTTAAGACGGCTAACTGGCTGGGGCCAATGCTGGCAGAGGCGGCGCTCCAGGAGATTCACTCAATTTTGCTGTTTGGCTACCACGGCAAGCTGATCAAACTAGCGGGGGGGATTTTTCATACCCACCACCATGTCGCCGACGGGCGGCAAGAAATTTTGGCGGCCCTGTGTGCGGCGGAAGGACTTCCCACTGAGCAGGTGCAGCAGATTTTGGCTAGCCCCACCACTGAAGCCGGGCTTAATTCTTTACGAGAATGGGATCAGCAAAATAATAGTGATTGGGTGGGACAGGTATACGGTGCGATTGCGACCCGCATTGACCAGCGGGCTCAAAAATACATCTATACCCAAAGTGAGCGAACCGTCACCGTGGGCTCGGTTTTATTTGATCGCGATCGCAAAATTATTATCAAAAGCACAAACGGTGCTACGCTTCTGCCGCGGGTTTGCTAAGGTAATAAGAATAAATTTTTGACTTAAATTGTTCGTTGCAATACATTCCTTGGATAGCGTTGCCCATAAGCCCCAGGCAGCTCCATTTTTTGTACTCATTGGGGCGCTATCCAAGTAACCCTTTATACATATCACCCTTTTACCGGCCCACGAGTTGCCTCAACCTTTGAAAGATCCTCTTGAATAAGCCGTATTAACAAACCCCTTCCCTGTCCATTTCAACTGCTCCAGGATAGACCCGTGACTGTTCAAACCCAACCCGTTTCTACCGATGCCTCTGTTAACCTCCCGGAGCTTAATCGCCAAATGTTGGTGATCCTTGACTTTGGCTCCCAATATTCCGAGCTAATCGCCCGCCGGATTCGTGAAACCCAGGTTTACTCAGAGGTATTGTCCTACCGCACTACCGCTGAGCAACTGCAACAGCTTAACCCTAGGGGGATTATTTTGTCCGGTGGACCTAGCTCTGTCTACGCTGACGGGGCTCCCAAATGTGACCCGGAGATTTGGAATCTGGGCATTCCAGTCTTGGGTGTGTGCTATGGCATGCAGCTGATGGTGCAGCAGCTCGGGGGGCAGGTCGAACAGGCTGACCGGGGCGAATATGGCAAGGCATCGCTCACCATTGATGACCCCACTGACTTACTCACCAACGTCGAAGACCAGTCCACCATGTGGATGAGCCACGGGGACTCCGTCACCCAAATGCCCGAAGGGTTCGAGATTTTGGCCCATACGGAGAATACGCCCTGCGCTGCGATCGCAGATCACGACCGCAGGTTTTATGGTGTCCAGTTCCACCCCGAAGTGGTCCACTCTAAAGACGGACAGGCCCTGATTTGCAACTTCGTTTACCACATTTGTCAGTGTGAGCCCACCTGGACCACCGAAGCCTTTGTTGAAGAAGCGATCCGCGAAGTGCGGGCACGGGTGGGCGACAAGCGAGTCCTGTTGGCCCTCTCTGGCGGCGTAGATTCCTCAACCCTGGCCTTTTTGCTCCACCGCGCCATTGGCGACCAGCTCACTTGCATGTTCATCGACCAGGGCTTTATGCGCAAGGGCGAACCGGAGCGACTGATTGAGCTATTTGACAAGAAATTCCATATCTCGGTTTGCTACGTCAACGCCCGTGATCGTTTCATTGACAAGATCGCAGGCGTCACCGACCCCGAAGAAAAGCGCAAGCGCATCGGCCACGAATTTATCCGCGTCTTTGAAGAAGAATCTAAGCGCCTTGGCCCCTTTGACTACCTGGCCCAGGGCACCCTTTACCCAGACGTGATCGAGTCCGCTGACACCAACGTAGACCCCAAAACCGGGGAGCGGGTAGCGGTCAAAATCAAGAGCCACCACAACGTGGGGGGGTTGCCCAAAGACCTGCAATTTAAACTGATCGAGCCGTTGCGCAAGTTGTTCAAAGATGAAGTGCGTAAGGTAGGTCGCTCCATTGGCCTGCCCGAAGAGATCGTCCGCCGTCATCCCTTTCCTGGCCCTGGCCTGGCGATTCGGATCATTGGTGATGTGACCTCAGAACGGCTGAATATTTTGCGCGATGCCGACTTTGTGGTGCGTGACGAAATCACCAAGCGCGGTGAGTACCATGACTTTTGGCAAGCCTTTGCCGTCCTGCTGCCGATTCGCAGCGTGGGTGTTATGGGCGATCAGCGCACCTACGCCCACCCCATCGTGCTGCGTCTGGTCAGCAGCGAAGACGGCATGACCGCTGACTGGTCACGGGCCCCCTATGAGCTGTTAGAAACCATTTCTAACCGCATTGTCAATGAGGTCGACGGGGTAAATCGGGTAGTCTATGACATCACCTCCAAGCCCCCTGGCACGATTGAATGGGAATAAGCTAAGAATAGGCTCGATACTATTTCCCAAATTCGACCAAAAGAGAAACTGAATTCCGGCTTCCCGCTCCCAAGATTGGGAGTGTGTGTTTAGCGCGAGCCTCCCGCGAGTCCTCCTGTAGAAAAGTCAGCGCCCGGAAAACCTTTGAGACTTTTGAAATCTCAAGAACGGAGCGATACCCTGCTTTTTTCATTATCCAAAACTGCCACTCCAGTCGCTAGCACTAAACACATACGCTTGGGAGAGGAGCTGGGGGTGAGGGCCTCCAAAGGGCTAGTTGTTATCCCGTGACTCCATAGACTTCAAGACCTGCCGAAGCGGTCGCCTGGGCGAATAGGGCATCGGCTCTGAATACCCCAGCCGGATCAGCAAGAGCGGTTGTGCTGCTTCCGCCAACCTTAGCTGCTGCTTCAATTCTGACCTGACCGACAGCACCTCACAGGGCATGTTCACATGGGCATGTTTAATATCAAGGACGGTGGCGGTGAGGGCGACCCGCTCAAAACTGCGGCCCAGGTTGACCCAGTGGGTTTTATCATTTTTCTCAGCAATAAACAGCATCAGGGCGGGTGAACTGCGCGTCAGGGCGGCAAACTGTTTCGCCTGGGCGTTAGGGGTTGCCATCATTTTTAGGATGCTTTGCCCCAGCCAGCGAGGAATATTCAACCGAGGTAGCCCCATCATGGCTGCCGTCATGCCGTCGTGTCGGTTGACCACTTCGCCATGGTTAAACCGAATCCAACTCACCAGCTCTTTGACAAAATCGACATCTCGAAACTGGAGGCGATTCCCGGCTTCGACAAAATCAACCATCCGCTCGATGTCTTGGGCGGTGGTCATGACTCGGCTTTGAATGCCGGGTTGCTCAGCGGCTCTGGCTAAATGGGTCAGATCGTCCGCCGGGAGCGGGCAACCGTCATAGGCACAGCGAGTGGTCTGACGTTTAGGAATGGCCTCAAAGCGGGCGTCCCCTGGTTTCTCAAGCAGAGGATTGGGGGTGGTCTGAGTGAGATGCACTACGATGCAGTTGCTGTCTGGGTTGGCGTTATCTGAGTCAGGAAACAGCGATACATCCGCCTCTAATCCATAGTGGCGAGCTGCGATCAGCAGATTCTCTAAGGCGCACCCCAGGCTGATGTACAAGGCATGGTCGTCGGGGTCAACCACCGGCAACCGCCGGGAAAAATCGGGGTAAAGTCGAATGGTATTCTCTCCGATGGCAAATTTCCAGGGTTGAGTGTTGTGCCCCGAAGGGGCCAGAGTGGCGAAATGCACCAGGGTTGAGAGGGTTTGCGAGGCAATCTGGATAGGTTTATGGGTAAGGGATTGGCGATTTGTAACGGAGGGTTGCAAAGCCATGGGCGGCCTCCTGATTATTGCAACGGTTTTGGGGCAGTTTGTGGGGGTTTGAAGTGGGTTACCCACCTCTATGCTATGGCTGGATAGCTGGTTTGGACCCAATGCTTAATAAAATATGTTGCCCAGGGTTGGCTTTGTATGACGTGGGAGAATGACACTTGCTAGGGTCAGATACAAGGCCCCTCTACAAGAGATACTGCCGGCGACTTTAATGTCTAGAGACATTGGCAGTCATATAAACGCTGCCGAGGCTCCCAAACCCCCAATTCTGAAGGCTTCGGCTGGTTTGCCACATAGCGATTGGCCACATAGCGGAATACTTCGCTAAGGCAACTCCTGAATCCTATCTCCTGCCCCCTGCCCCCTGCCCCCTGAATCTCCTATGTCTTCTCAACTCACGCTCAATCTGCTCCAAGGGTCTGTCAAATTTAGTTTTTCGCCCGAGGCGGCGCAAAAGTTGAAGGGGGCACTGACGGCGTTGGTGGCTAGCTTAAAGGCCATTGCCACAGCAAAATCGGGCAGTGGTAAGCCAACGTCTCAGAAATCTACGGAGTATCAGTATACGGGGGAGGTGTTTTTGGAGGTGTTTTGTAATCCAAACATTTGGCCGAGCCCGTTTGCGGCGAAGTTGTTGATTACGGTGCGTGATGAGCGGATTCGGTTGACGACGGAGGCGGAGTTGACGCGGATTATAGAGGATGTGAATTTGTATTTGGAAGAGAATAGTTAATGCATCTGTAGGAGCGAGGGCCTCCTCATTTGGGACACCCCTCTTGTCCGTGGGTTCTTAGGGGAACGGAACTCCCTAAGTGAAAGGAGTGCGGGGAAAACCTAATTTCCCCGGCGGCGACTTTGATGGTTCAGCCAAACTGTTCGTTTTAAGGAGGGCAATAGGCAAAGCTGTTGCCTGGGGATTATTCGATTACATATTTGGCATGTTTTTGTCAGGAGCGGCATTGGGTGCCCCAATGAGCTGCAAGGTAGGGACTTAGGTTTTGGCCTGAGCACAGCCGAAGGTTGGGGGTTATTTCGCTAGCTGCTTTGATTAAAAGTCTTCTGGCAAAACCCACTTGGGTGGTTCGCTGGCCCGCTGCAACATCTTTTTGCGCACCGCTTCCTCCGCCATTTCTAACATCTTGTCGAGGGGCGTCTCTTCAATAAATTTAGACGCCTCGGCCTTATATTCTTGGTTGGGACACTCATCGCCCAATATGCACCCGTTGACACATTGCACGGCACAGTTCACTTCAGTCGTCATGGTTTTTAGTAGCTGACATCTGTCAAAATTTTAAAGGATTTCCTGCCTGAGCTGGGGATCGGTTCTCCGTAAGTTATTCGGTATGTTGGGGAGGTGGAGGGTAGTGGGTGGAGGGTAGTGGGTGATTTGATTTTTAATTTCGAGTGAAGATCGGTCTAAACCAACTCAAAACTCAAAGCTCAGGACTCAGAACCCTTTCCCCCTCTACCTCTCCTTGCTCCCCTTGTTCTCTCCTCCATCCATCCATGCCCACCTCCCCCCATTCCCGACACATCCACCACTGCCTTGCCCTTGCCCAACGGGCCGCAGGCCAAACCTCCCCCAACCCCATGGTCGGCTCGGTGATCGTCAAAGATGGCCAGGTGATCGGTGAAGGGTTTCACCCTAAAGCGGGGGAACCCCATGCGGAGGTGTTTGCCTTGCGGTCTGCTGGGGCTCAGGCTCGTGGTGCAACGCTATATGTCAACCTCGAGCCTTGCAACCACACGGGGCACACCCCCCCTTGCACCGAGGCGATTCTCGACGCGGGGATTGAGACCGTTGTGATGGGCATGGCGGACCCAAACCCCATCGCCAGCGGTGGGGTTGAGCGCCTGCGGGCGGCGGGGATCACGGTGATCGCTGGGGTCGAGGAAGCGGCCTGCCGCCAGCTGAATGAGGCGTTTATCCATCGGGTGCAACACCGTCGCCCCTTTGGCATTTTGAAATATGCCATGACCCTGGATGGCAAAATCGCCACTGACTCGGGCCATAGTGCCTGGGTGACCAGCCCCGAGTCGCGGCAGCGAGTGCATCAGCTCAGGGGC
>JBCDDJ010000131.1:0-14420 GCA_039180385.1 Cyanobacteria bacterium P01_G01_bin.38
AAAGCTTCTAGGCGATCCTTTAGCCACACTAGTTCTAAGCCGGCCAACTCTCCCTGATTGCCCTGCAGACCATCAGCCCCCTCCAGATTTGCACGGGTTGGATGGGGTTCACCCCATGGGTTGAGGGTCGGTGGGGTGCGATAGAGCGGATAGCGGTATTCGTCAGTGGGCTCTCGGCTAGCGGCGTAGGTGGGCTCAAAGTAGCCGGTAAAGGCGACGCTGCCCCGGCCATTTTGACCCACCGATCGGTAGAACTCAAATTCTTGGGTGACCGCTTGCTGTAGGGCTGCTGGGGTGAGGCTCTGTTGGACCAGCTGTCGAAATCGGAGCAGGCTGTTGTAGATGCGATCGCGAGTAATCTCCGCCACAGGATAGTCTTGATAAGCCGTTACCGCTTCAGGAGTGTCTAAATAAGCCAGGCTATAGTCGATTGCCTGTAGCAAATGGCGTCGGTCGCTTAATAGCCTCAAGTCATACCCCAAACACACAGAGGTCTCGACCGCCGCAACCCCAGGCAGACAATTCACGGCTTCTAGTACGGGTTCAATCTCCTCAGACCAAACCGACGGCAATAATGCAGTCCACACCATTACCCCTACTGCCAATTGCCCTAGAAATTGCCTTAGACGTTTGCCCACAGACCAATGCTGACCTTCAAAGTATCGCTCGATTTAATAGCGCTCAACACTGGAGCTAAAGACCGGCTCTACCCGCAGCGCCACCACCCGTGAAGGGCGAATCACCATATACTCACCCGGATTAATTTCGGGCAAGGGCACCTTGATAAAGTCGTCGGAGTTTGCCTTGGGCATCAGCTCACCGCTGTACCACTTCTGAAACTCTTGGATAGTTGAGAAACGAACCTCTTCACGATGCCCCCCATCAAAAAGCATGTGAATAATGAACTCACTTGGTGTTCTAGGCATACCCACTCGCTGGTTTATATCACCGTCATATTATGGGCTGATGGGGGGCAAAAATTTCAATTTTGATCAGGATTTACGATTAGATAAATTTAGTCACATCCGGACCGGTCATTTTTGCCCAAGCAAACACGCAAAATTGTAGACGGGATCTGAAGTTTACGTTGAATGTGTAGAAATACTGACAAAACAGGTTCGTTTTCTACAAGAACGGTAGAGTGTAGCCATTGTCGCAAAGCTTTGCTCTATAAAGCTTTAGGTGGCATCATCCCAGAAAGCCCTGTTGAGGTTTTTGGGTCCAGTTTTTGAAGTCCAGCTTTTTCTCAATTCAGGCAACAAAGTGTAGAGTTGATGGATAATCCATGATTCGTAGAGTCCTCCAAGTGCTGGCTGCAGCCACCCTCATTAGCTTATTAGCGATTGGGGGTTGTCAGCTAACCCACCTCAAAGCGTCTCAGCCAGATTCCTCTCAGTGGTCTGAGGTTGAGCAGGCAATCCCGGCAGTTGATAAGAGCGCTGCGGTTTTAGCTGGCAGTCAGTTCAATCAGTTCTTCCCAGAGCCTGGAACCGGGTATGAGCGGGTTTACACTCAAGAAAAATCGGGCTTTGCCGAGGCCAAGCTCAAGCAAGACGGCAAAGTCTTGGCGGTGCTGTCTATTTCTGATACGGTCAATAACCCTGCGGCAGCAACCAAGTATCAGACCAGCACCCGCTCTATTAAAGGGTACCCTGCCGCTGAGATTGGCAGCACAGGGACTGGCCTCCTAGTGAACGATCGCCTGCAGGTTAAAGTGCTCTCTCGGGATGAGCAATTTACCGCGACAGAGCGAGAAGCCTGGTTAGAAAAGTTTGATTTAGATGGGTTGGCAGATTTAGTGCCCCAGTGAAGACAGACATCGCATCACAGACATGACATCAGTGAGGATTTAGCAGAGGACACAATGCATGAGCAAGCCGATTTATGAGCTGGTAGATGGTCTGCCCACCAAAAACCTCACCGTCTTTGCACTCAAATCCTTAGATAGAGTATTGCCAGGCGAATGGGAGAATCTGGTCGGCTTTGAGAATACAATCCGCAAAGTCACCCTTGAAACCGATGATGCGCTGATCAAGCAAATTGGGGCTCGGGCTATTCAGCTATACAACGACAAATCCCAGGGCTATCAGCGGGCGCTCTGGCTCTATCAAACCATTGACAGCACCGGCAGTGCCCTGGGGACAGCAGCCCTCGCGGGCAAGGTGACCGAAAATGTACCTTTCTTAGGGCTGCTCAATCGGCTCACCCCCAAACCTGAAAAAGCCCAGACCATTGACCTGTGTATGAAACTAGTGACCGAAATTGTCACCTTCTGCAGCATCAACGGCATTCCCGGCGACAGCATCGGCGACTTTGTAAAGGCCCTGGGTGACTACAGCGGCGAGTCTCTGGTCCGCATGACCGCTCTAGTTAGCTTTGATGGGCTAGTCCCCCTGGGGCCTAACTTCATCAAGCAGGCCAGCAGCACTATCAGCAACCTGAAACCTAAAGATCTCGAAAACAACCCAGCGTTCAAGCGTCTCAAGCCAGAAGTCCCTGGCGCTAATTCTGACGATCAACTCAGCTTTATTGAAGCCAGCTTTAACTCCGTCAAAGACTGGATGGGTGAATTTGTCGCGTCCAAAGATCTGACACCGCAAAAAGTATTAGATAATCTCAAAACTTTCGTCAATGTGGCGGACGACAAGGCCGATTATGTCGGTGCATTCTTGGACATGACCACAAATTATTACGAACACACTGGCATTCAAACCTTAGCCCGCCGTCTAATTGAGCGAGCAGTTGCTGAGATTTAGGCTTTCATTGCACAAATATTAGGTTTTTCTCAGGAATTTTCCTGAAATGTCTAATAGCTGCTGTAGTAGTAAAGATTAAAATGTATTTAGGTATACATTGCCCCCAGCGGTGTGGCTTCGGGACATCTAGAGAGTAGTGCTTTATACAACAGCTTACGATTGACAAGAGCGTGTGAAGTGTGATCCAGATCTTGGTCAACTACCATTTCACCTCGTAATAATTGTCAGTAAGTTCACTCAGGGACACCCGCATCACACCTGTCCTTCTCTTTTGTAGAAGACTGCGTCTTAGTAACACTATTTTTCAGGGCAACGGCATCTTGAACTAATAGTCAGGAGCGAGTTTGTAACTCGTGACCTTTTTTGTTGCTTTAACTTCTGGTGCTTCAACAGTTGAATTTCTCATTTTGCAGGATCACGCCATATGAAATTACGTAAACTTCTCTCTTCAGCTGCCATTGTGGCAAGCAGCATTACTGCGCTCAATGTTGCTCCTGCTGCTCAAGCCTATACCTTGACCCCTAATGGCAAGACAGCTGGTAATGCAGAGAGACGACCTCTTTATGATATCCATATTGATGGCAACGATGCAGCTGTACAAAAACGCCTGGATACGACTACGTTTGAACTCAGCCAGGGGGCTCAAAGGAGAGGTGCAAAACAAGGCGGCAAACAACTTAGTCAGGCAGTGCTTGGCAAAGCGGTCATGACTGTTATGGCGTTAGATGCAGATTCGCTATCGCTCCAGTTTAGGGTTCGTAATAGGTTGCCTAATAAAAGGGCAGATCAATCTTATCAGGCTGCCATTACTAGCCTTTGGTTTGGCGTTAAAGAAAACGTGACTGATATAAGTGTTAACGGTGGTGATTACTTTAATAAAATCACTACGCCTGATAACAAGCGTGCTTCCGGTGGCTTCAAAGACATCGATGTTTGTATTTTTGCTTCTGATGAGTGCAACAGTAAAAAGACCCAAGGTGCTTTGCAATTAGGGCATGAGGATACGTTTACTGTACATCTGAAGGGGGATTTTGATTCTGATGGAGACGGATTTGCTGAAGCAACCATCAGTGATCTCGGTATGAAATGGCAAACACAGGATGGTAGTTATGCTGTGTCAGGGGTCCCTGAGCCTATCACCATGCTAGGGACTGCTTTGGCTGGCGGTTTTGGTATCGCCATGAAGCGGAAATCTGGAAAGAATGAGGGCAAGCAAAAAGAAAAAAACACAGCATAAGCTCTCTTTGCTTTTAGTCAGTTGGATCAGGAATCAGACCCATGCACAGGGATAATAACCTCTCAACTTGGCGCTTGTTGCGTCAGGAATACCTGCTCTTGATAGCCGGAATTGGGCTGATTGTGATTCATCTGACCCTGGTGTCTCGGGCTAATGACGATAGTTTGCTAGCCAATAGTTTTCTTTATTGGCTAGCTATTGGTTCACTGGTATGGTCTAAGCGAGCAGCGCTCAGGTTCGGGAGCGATCTACTATCCAGTTTGTTTGCACTTAGTTTATTGGGGTTGGTTCTCCTCAAGAGTGCTTTTATGGTGGGGTATGATCCCTTTTTAAGGGTTGCCCCATTTGTATCCGCACTAGGCTTGGCCCTACTAGCCTCTGGTCTGAGGGGGGTAGGTCAATACTGGAAAATGCTGCTGGTGCTTGTTTTTTTAACACCGCCCCCGACCGTGCTCACCCAAATTGTTAACCTGTCGCCAGTGACGGCTAAATTTTCGGCAGCGCTGCTTTGGTACTCAGGCTTCGACGTGGTACGCCAGGGCACTTATGTTCTGTTACCTAAAGGGGGAATTGAAGTAGTGGCAGGGTGCTCTGGGGTTGAGAATATGGCTCATCTACTGGGGCTTTCGGTTTTATTTTTACTACTCTTTGAAATTCGCCGGGCTGATCGGGTTTGGGTGCCTATTGTTGCGGTAATGTTGGCATATTTGGTGAATGGGGTTCGGGTTGCCTTAATGGCGTATTTGGTGGCTGCCCACGGCAAGAACGTATTTGAGTACTGGCATAAAGGCGAGGGCTCTTTGCTGTTCTCAATGTTTACGGTGGCCCTATTTGCTGGGTTTTGCTGGTTTCTGATGTGCCGTGCTGACAGCGATGATGATGAACTGTTCGACAGTATTCCAGACAGTGCCTCAGACATTACTCCAAACATCCCCGAAGTAGATGCGCTGAAACAGACGCAGTCTGCTAAGTCTTAGGGGGTGGCTATGAAAAGCATTAGACACTGGGTACGTTTGCTGATGTTGGCTGCTATGGCTTGTAGCGTGACCTCGGTGGCTGGGCGGTTGATTTTTTATCCAGCTCAGCCAAAGGTACCCAATCGTGCCTTTGCTTTTCCTGATCAGGTCGGGCTTACAAATAATAGCAATCCTATTCAGAGTGAACCTCTGAAATTTGAGTCAGACATGCCTAAGTTTTTTGTGTCGGGTCATCGTTATCGCTATCAGCATGACAGTTGGCCAGTGGAGGTTGAGATGCGATATCTAATCTACCCCAATGCTGATGTGATGGAGCTGATCCAAATGTATCTTCAGCCTCAACAGGGGGTGCAGCGAGATGCGCTCACAATCAAGCAATCTCCTGATTTAGGCTCCTATCTGCTGTATAGCAACCAAGGTCAGGCCTATCTGAGCGCCTGTATTAACCCTTATGGCACCGGCACCGTGACCGATCAAGAGTTCAAGTACAACCGTAACTTTTATGATATTCGGTATCGGCTGTGGCCCTGGTTAAAGGGGGAAAATTTAAAGGATGAGCGTTGCCTGTGGGCTCATCTTTCAACCCCGCTAGAGGGAGATCTTAAGGCTGCACACCTTGTTTTAGAACAGATCTGGCCTGACTGGTACAGGTGGTGGCAGGCTGAGTTTCCGCCGCTCTACACCAAAAAAATCTAAATACAAATTCCTTAAACGAATCATGCAGGTGCAAATCTATGTTTGATACATCGTCTTCTCAATCACAATCTCGTAACTTAATTGGTCAACCTACCCTTGGAATTTTTCGTATTATTGGCTATGGCATCCTGGTGATGGGGGCACTGAACATTGCTGATATTGTCTTGCCTCCGGATATCATGAACCCTGTTTGGGAAATGCAAACTGCGGGAGCGGTGGTAGAAAGCGTCCCCATTCCGCTGTTGGGATTGATGTTGGTCTTTTTTGGTGAAAATACCCAGCGCAGGAAAGGTGAAAATTTGTTGACTGGATTGTTGTCTTGGTCCTGCTTGATTTGTGCGATCTTGTTTTTTATGTTGGTTCCGCTAATGGTTTCTCATACCATTCGCATTAGTGAACAAGTTGTCTCTCAGGGAAGTAGTCAACTACAGCAACAGATGGAACAGCTCGCTCAATTTGAGCAACAGCTGGATCAAGCCAGTAATATTGAAATCGTAGAGTTCCTCGAAAGCCAAGGGATTACACCCGAGGAAGCTGGGGTAGATGTTCGAGGAGAACTGCTTATTCGCTTAACTGAAATTAAAAAACAGGCAGAAACAGAAAATGCTACACAAGTAGGGAGCCGTCGCAAGGCCATCTACAAGAACTTGGTCAAGTGGGGAATTGGCAGCCTGGTTTCAAGCTTCATTTTTCTTTGGATTTGGCGGCTTACAGACTGGACCCGCTCAAAGGCAGCCCGAAGCTGGGCTAACCGTTCCAAAGTGACGTCTGCTGATGTGTCTAATTTAGGCCTTTAACTGGGCTCTAATTTTGCGCTGTAAAATCATGGCCCATCCTTGTGCTGCGGGATGGGTATGGCTGATCTGGTGGATGGCTCGGCTGACGTAGGGCTCCAAGGTGAGATAGATGTCCGAGTCTACCAGAGTAGCAATCTGATATTGGACCTGGTGTTGGTCTCCCCAGGGGTAAATCCGCTTGAGGGCGGCCATTTGGACATCTTGGTTGGGATCAGACAGGGCGGCTAAGAGCAGCTCACCCACGTGGGTCTCATAGTGGGGAGCCAGCCACATGACAATTTGCATCCGGGTCTGAGGGGTTTTGATGTTATGCCAGGCTTCAAGCAGGGTTTGGTCATTAAAGCCCAGGTGGGTTGCGATCGCATCCGGACTCTTTTGATAAGCCTGGCAGGCTTGAAAGGTTTCGGCACTGAGTGGGGTTTGACGGTTAATCCAACCTTCAAGCTCCAGGGCCAGGTCGTTGTTCTCATTCTCGACCAGGGCTCGACGGAGACAAGCTAAGGAGAGTTTCAATATCTCAAGGTCGCGCCGTTCTCCGGAGAGGCTGAATAGGGCATTGCCTAACCCATACCAGGCCATGTCATAGGTGGGTTCGAGGGTGGCTAATTCGCCAAAACAGCTGATCGCACAAAGAAAGTGTGCCTGTTGCAAAAACTGTAGCCCAGCATTTTCAAGGCCACTCTTGGGATCGTAGGGTGCAAATCGGCGAGGGCGTGGGAGCATACCTGTCAGAATTAGCGGAAGATACCTGAACCCTGGCCACATCCAAATCTGTAGCTTGCCCTAAGGGGAAACTCAAGTTTCTAAACTGGATGTGGTTTAGCTGACTAAATTGAACCGTTGCAACTTAGCTTCTAATATCTTCGGTAGGTCCTTGCGTAAATCCGTCTTGCTTTTAAAGATCAATTTGTGCTGGGGGGCAATATCAAAGGGAAATTGCCCAGCTAAGTCGCTACGCTCCATTTGAGCGAGCAATAGCTGCTCAGGACGCTTAGTGCTGAGGGCATAGCCCATCTCAACGCAGACTTTAGGGTTGGGAAATAGGGTAGGGGGTGTGGTGTCTACGTCAAAAATAGCAGTGCCATCGGCGATGAAGAGCAGGCTGCGGCGAATTTTACGCATCAGGTTACTGTTTAGACGCACCGGCCCCTGGCTGAGTCGGTGGGACTCGACCAAGCTCAGGGCTAACCGTGATTTGTGGTTATATTTTTCGATAAATGAGGTGATTTCAGTGCGCAGCAAGTCGCTAGAGTCTGGGTACTCGGTTTGATAGCACAGGAAAATGGTGGGCTCCAGGTTGGCGAGGGAGTCGGCTTTGGTGAAATAGATTTCATGGCTGATTAGGTCGATGTTGGCAATGGCGTAGGTGCCGCTGCCCTCGATATAAAACTCGACCAGGTCACCCTCAAGGTAGCGCTGAAACCAGTCGGCCTGTTTGACATCGTCGATATCCTCAAGAAAATCGGCCCGCAAGGCTGATTTCAACAGGCTGTTTTTGGCCAGGCGCAGATCGTGGGGGCGTTTCTCTAGCGCTTTGAGGGGTTCGTAATTTTGCAAATACCATGCTTTGAGCGCAATAATCGCCATCTCTATCCTGACCTGTCTCGCTGTTTGTATCTTATCTGGAGATGGTCGGGTTGAGAACGTTAGTTCTACCCTTAGGGGGGTGCTCGGCTTGGATTTGCTGGCTGAGTTGGGGGGGAAGGAGATAGGAGACAGGCGTTAAATAATCTCAATCCAAAATGGAAAACCTAAATATATTTTAAAGCAACAGTGCCCCGCCCTATCTCTGAGGAACTTCCGTCTTCTAGTTGCGCTTTACTTGGAGATGCGTTTGGGTTAGTAATCACTAACCTTTGCAGGGCTCCCAGTTCGTCAGCTTTCGGAAGTATCAGCCTTAGGGCTTGGGCACTGGGTTAAACGAGACAGATCGAAGTCCAACAGCTTTACCTCTTGCGTTTGTTTGCTCTAGCTGTTTAATCTGCCAGGGAAGCGGATTCGCTTCAATTTCAATAATAGGGGATCAAGGACGGGGAACAGTCTTTTTCAATCAAAGTTCATATCTATGGAGATCGCAAATTTTTCTTTGCTCAGCATCTAAACTTATCTACTTTGACCTGGAAGTTAATAACAGCATTTGTCCTGAAAGATTAGAGGTCATTCTCTGGTTTCAAATCCTTAATATCTGGATCAGATACTTTTATAATTTTCGTAAAAAATCCGATTTTTTACGAAAATTTCTCAGCATTTGCGCTGAATGATGATACTACGGCTGCATTTTGAATAACACCAGGCAGATTGTTGCAGGTAAGTTGATAAAATCGCGATTGTCAAAGACTGGTTCAGAACGACCTTCCTAAGTGATTAGATTCAAATAAAAATGATTCAACAAGGCGCTGTGGCGGCGGGGCATCCTCAAACGGCAAAAGCTGCAGTCGAGGTTTTGCGAATCGGCGGAAATGCTTTTGATGCAGCGGTGGCGGGCTGTTTTGCGGCTTGTGTGGCGGAGTCGGTACTGACTTCAGCGGCGGGGGGTGGTTTTTTGTTAGCTCACACGGGGGAGGGCGAAAATGTCCTATTTGATTTTTTTACCCAAACACCGGCTCAAAAACGGGCTGAGCTAGATTTTTATCCGATTGCGGCCAATTTTGGTGAGACGGTACAGGAGTTTCACATCGGTCTGGGGTCGATGGCGGTGCCGGGGAATGTGTGCGGGCTACTGCATGTGCATAAGCGGTTGGGACGACTGCCGCTGTCAGATGTGCTGGCTCCGGCCGCTTACCTGGCGCGCACCGGGGTCGAGGTAAATGAGTTTTTTGCCTATGTGTATGAGTTACTGACCCCAATTTTGACTGCAACCCTGGCCTCGCGCTCGATTTATGCACCGGGTGGGACCCTTTTGAAAGCAGGGGAAACTCTTCGGATGCCTGGGTTTGCGGATTTTTTGGAAAATTTGGCTGAAGGGGGGGTGGATAGTTTTTATGGGGGTGCGATGGTCGCAGACTCCTCCAAAAGGACTATCGCAGCCCAACTCACCCAAGACTGTGCCGAACGCGGCGGCTATCTCACCCTTGAGGACTTAAAAACCTATCAGGTGATTGAGCGTCAGCCCCTCAGTGTGGATTATCGCGGTGCGACGCTGCTAACCAACCCCCCGCCCAGCTCTGGTGGAGCGCTGATTGCCTTTGCCCTGGCGCTGTTAGCGGGGAACGACCTAGCGAAAGTGCCCTATGGAAGTGCTGACCACCTGAGCTGCTTAAGTCAGGTCATGCGGCTGACCAATGAGGCTCGACGGGATGGGTTTGATGCCAATCTATATGACGATGCGATTTTGGATCGCTTTTTGAGCCCAGAGCATATCGGGCAATACCTTGGCCAGTATCGTCAAATCTTGACAAACCAGAAAGGCATCGTCAATCGGCTGGGCAGTACTACCCACATCAGTGTGGTGGATGCGGAGGGCAATGCCGCCAGCGTCACTACTTCTAACGGGGAGGGCTCGTCCTATGTGATTCCGGGAACGGACATCATGGTGAATAACATGCTGGGCGAGGAAGACCTTAATCCCCACGGGTTTCATCAGTGGCAGTCCAACCAGCGGATGTCTTCGATGATGGCCCCAACTGTGATCTTGCAAGATGGGCGACCGCAGCTGGTGCTGGGCTCAGGCGGCTCAAACCGGATTCGCACCGCGATTTTGCAAGTGATTTCTAACCTGATGGACTTCGGTATGCGACCAGAGGCTGCCGTCGCTGCTCCCCGGATTCACTGGGAGAATGGTACATTTCACCTGGAACCTGGTTTTGACCGCGTCGCTATTGAGCAATACGCATTGGCGACTTCACAGCCTGTCTGGTGGCAGTCTCAAAACATGTTCTTTGGTGGTGTACATGCGGTAGGTGTCACTCGGGATGGCAAATTTTGCGGGTCTGGGGACGCTCGTCGCAGTGGAGCGATTGTATTTGCTTAGATTTGTATTTGATGGGAATTAGGGTTGATCGGAATTAGGGGCGGGTCCAAACCGGTGCGATCGCAATCCCAGCACATCTGTTTCTGTACTAAACAAATCACCAGAGAAAAAGCTTTTTTCAATGTCGGTCTCACTCAGCCCGATCGAAGCGGTAGTAATCAATAGGGTAGTCAATCCTTTGCCGCCAAAGGTGCAAGAGGTTGGTCGCTGGATGGGTAACGGAATGCGGTTGATTTCTCTACCCTCTGGGCTGAAGCGAATGATGCACCATCCGTCCCAGAGGGCAGACCAGACGCAGCCTTCGCTATCGACCGTAAGACCGTCGGGGACACCGATTTCGCCTGAGAGGTCGGCAAAAACCCGTCGCCGATCAAGATTGCCAGTGGTGATGTCAAAGTCGTATGCATAGATATGGCCTGTGGGGGAGTCTGTTAGATAAAAGGTCCGGTTGTCAGGACTCCATCCGAGGCCGTTGGAGATAGTGAGGTTGGTTTCCATGCGGTGCAATTGCCCCGAGGGCTCGTAGCAGTAAAGATTGCCAGCTTCTTTTTGGGCTGACATTGAGCCAAACCAAAATCGACCAGCGGCATCGCATTTGCCATCATTAATTCGGTTTTGGGGCAGATTATCTTCAATAGAGACAATCGGTGTGACGATGCCCGTGTCTGGGTCTAGAAACGCCAGTTGGTGACGTTGGGCAATTAGAATTTGGTGGGTATAGGTGAGTGCGATCGCGCCGACCGTATCACCCACATCAAAATAGGTATCCTCGCCGGTTGCAGGGGTAAACCGATGCACACGGTGATTATAAATATCCACCCAGTAGAGCACCTGGGCCATCTCGTCCCAGATGGGGCCTTCACCTAATCGCGCTCGGGCAGGCAGTAAATTGTGGAGCGTATATTGAGTCGTCGCCATACTGTTGTTCATAGCCGAAGCAGCCCAACCATCAAAATTGATTTTTCTACGTTATTGATTTTCAGAGGTTTAATGCTAGGGTTGCCAATACCTGTAGGCTGAGATCCGTGGTTTCTTAACAGTTTCCTGTCACCATCCAATTAAAAATGCGACAATGATAGGCCAATTGTCTATATTGCTCTTCACCTCGCCATGACTGCTCGTCGTTACCATATCACCACCTTTGGCTGCCAGATGAATAAGGCCGACTCCGAGCGGATGGCTGGCATCTTAGAGGATATGGGGCTGACCTGGACCGAAGACCCGATGGCTGCGGATTTAGTGCTATATAACACCTGCACGATTCGTGATAACGCCGAGCAAAAGGTTTACTCATACCTGGGCAAGCAGGCCAAACGCAAGCAAGCCGACCCTAATGTGACGCTGGTGGTGGCGGGCTGTGTGGCGCAGCAAGCGGGCGAGTCGCTGCTGCGTCGTGTGCCCGAGCTAGATTTGGTGATGGGGCCGCAGCATGCCAATCGCCTGGGCGATCTGTTAGAGCAGGTTTTTGACGGGGCTCAGGTCGTGGCCACCGAGCCGATTCATATCATTGAAGACATCACCAAGCCGCGCCGGGATAGCAAAATTACTGCTTGGGTCAACGTCATCTACGGCTGCAACGAACGCTGTACCTACTGTGTCGTCCCGAGCGTGCGTGGGGTTGAGCAATCGCGCACCCCCGAGGCGATTCGGGCTGAGATGGAAGTACTCGGTCAGCAGGGCTATAAAGAGGTGACGCTGCTGGGCCAAAATATTGACGCCTATGGCCGCGACTTACCCGGCACGACCCCAGGAGGGCGACACCTTCACACCCTGACCGACCTGCTGTACTTCGTTCACGATGTCCCTGGCATTGAGCGTATCCGCTTTGCCACCAGTCATCCCCGCTACTTTACCGAGCGCCTGATCGAAGCCTGTGCTGAGCTGCCGAAAGTTTGTGAGCACTTCCACATCCCCTTTCAATCGGGGGATAACGATGTGCTAAAGGCGATGTCGCGGGGCTATACCCACGAAAAATATCGCCGCATTATCGACACCGTTCGTCGCTATGTGCCCGATGCGGCGATCAGTGCCGATGCCATTGTCGGGTTTCCGGGTGAGACGGAGGATCAGTTCCAGAATACACTGCGGCTTGTGGATGACATTGGGTTTGATCTGCTCAATACAGCCGCCTATTCACCCCGTCCTAATACCCCCGCTGCGCTGTGGGATAACCAGCTCGATGAAGAGACCAAACGCGATCGCCTACAGCGGTTAAATCATCTGGTGAGCACTAAAGCAGCGGAGCGCTCCCAACGGTACGCCGGTCGCATTGAAGAAGTGTTGGTTGAAGACACGAATCCTAAGAATCCTGCCCAGGTGATGGGTCGTACTCGCACAAATCGGTTGACCTTCTGCCAGGGCGATATCGGTGAGCTAAAAGGGCAAACCGTCAAAGTTCGCATTACAGAAGTGCGCCCCTTTAGCCTGACGGGTGAACGAGTAGCGGCGGCGGTTCTAGTTTAACGTCACCTATGAACGGACCTGTCGAGAACAGCGGATCTCAGTCAATACGGCCTAACTATGAGCAATGCCTGACGAATGTGGGGAATGCTCTATTTGTACGTTTTTCTTTTGTACGTTGCTCTATGGGCATCAGCAAAACGAATGTGGGCACAGTCAACCTTTAAACTTTTTGATGGCGCTCAACTTTGTGATCAAATCGACTACTGTTGATGAGACTGATACGGTTGGGTTTTGCCCGTGTTCCTGCCAGCCTTCCTGATCAGGGTTCATTTGTCCGGAAATGGTATCTAGTGATGAAAGTCCCCAGACGGTTTGGTGGCCAGGGTTTATTTTGAAAGTCCGGAATATATTTTGACGTTGCTGTAGCTAGCTCATAATCCTCTTAAGGACACCTAAGAGCAAGCAAGCCCCTGTTTAATACAAATCAAGGAGATTTTTTATGGCATTACTACGCCTACGCTCGCTCGCTGTACTGGCCATTGCCGCCACGGTTACGCTGTCTGCTTGTGGAAAATCAGACCAGGCAGTGGTTGACCCTGCAGTGGGTGGAGATGCGACTGAGGCTACCCCGGAAGAAGTGTCGCCTGAAGCGAGTGGTAGCCCCGATGAAGCTAAGGTCGAAGCTGGTAAATATAGCAACGAATTTTTCGAATTTACCATGGCGTTTCCCGACGCCTGGGCGATCGCTTCGGAAGAAACCACCGATGGGCTGCAGGATACGGGTGCAGATATGCTAGCAGGGGATGATGAAGCTCTCAAGTCGTCTATTAAAGCGGCTGAGAAAAATACTTATCAGCTGCTCATGATTTCGGAGCAGCCAGTGGGCGCACCCACGACAGAATTTAACCCTAACCTGGTGGTGATGGCAGAGAAAGTTTCCCACCTGCCGGGGATTGCGTCGGGCTCTGAGTACCTGGCGAATGTGAGCAACTTGCTATTGCAAACCGACTTGCCTTACACCCCAGACGGAGAGCCTTATGCGGTCGAAATTGGCGGACGTGAGTTTCACCGAGCTGATTTTACCCTCAGCACGGCTGGCATTGAGATCAAGCAGTCTTATCTAGCGACTGTGGACAAGGGCTATGCCCTGGGCTTCATCCTATCGGGCACAGACGGCACGATGGGTAGCTTGGATGAGATTACGAATTCGATTACCTTCTAAGATTTGGCTCCGTCTGAGGAGATAGAAAAGAAGTAGGAGTCAGGAATCAGGAGTCGGAAGAAGGCGCTTTGATTGCTGGCTCTTTGTCTATCTGGGATTATCCTTCGAGTCTATCTGGGGTTATCTTTCGCGCCTATCTGGGGTTATCTTTCGCGCCTATCTGGGGTTATCTTTCGATAAACGGTGTCTTAGGAAGTCATAGACATCGTGTAATGACTCTGCGATCGCAACTGCTTGCTGCTTGGCTTGGGGTGAGGGGGATTGCAAATCTGGCACCATCATCACGGGGATGCCTGCGGTTGTGGCGGCTTGGACTCCGGCATTGGAATCTTCTAACACCAGGCAGTCGCTGGGGGCGATGC
>JBCDDJ010000132.1:0-14340 GCA_039180385.1 Cyanobacteria bacterium P01_G01_bin.38
CGTTCCGACTGTTTGACAAACGCCTCTAGATCCAGCTCGTGGGCATACTGATGGCTGCCCCCAGAGAGCTTCATCATGGTACGCATCACCCCTTCTACGTCGTCACTGGCCAGCAGCGCCGCCCGGTCAGACGAGAGTTCTGCCTTCCGCCGCCATTCATAAAACGCGTAGAGCAAACCGCTGCTGATCAAATTGCCCAGGCCAAAGGTCATCTCCCCAATGATCGAGGCGGCATTCATGGCCCACTTTGCCATTTGATTTAGGGTGGTGTGGCCGCACTGAATATGGCCACACTCGTGGGCCATGACGATCTGCAACTCAGCTTCTGAGAGTAAATCCAGCAGCCCCGTAGTCACCACAATGCAGGGGGTTTCTTCCCCCAGGGCATAGCTGTTAGCCGTTTGGTTGTGCGTGACAAACAAGGTCGGCTCGGGCCGCATATCCAGCGCCGCCACCGCCACCTTGAAGCATCGATAAAGGGTCGGATATTGGTCAACCCCCGCCTGCACGCTGTTTCCCATCAGATATACCTGCTGGGGGCGCTCATACACAAACTCAACAAACTTACGCGCCACCAGGTCAAACCCCGGCACGCTGCGGAGGGTGGCCTCGGCCTGCCGGTCGAGGGGATGGCGAAAGGCATCACTGGAAATATCGGGATATTGGGGCATGGGAGGGAGTTAGGTCTTGGATAGTTAGGTTGTGAGTTAGGGAAGTTTTAGGTAAACAATCTATAACGTAGATTTTCCGAAAAAAGGAAAACTCAAAACTCAAAATTGAGAACTCACCAGTGGTGACCCAATAGGCGCAATCCCAGCCCGATCCAAAATCTTAGGAATTAAATCTTCCCGACGAATCGCCATGATATGAACCCCCTGGCACAGGTCACGGGCGGCTTTGACTTGCTCAGCTGCGATCGCAACCCCTTCCTCAAGCGGGTTAGCAGCGGCGGCAAGGCGGTCGATGATGGATTGAGGAATCTGAACGCCGGGGACACAGCGATTGATAAACGCTGCATTCTTGGCAGACTTCAGCAAAAAGATGCCCGCTAAAACCGGGCGATCGCAACCGGCGGCGATCTGGGTCATAAATTTATCAAGGCGGTCAAAGTCAGAAATCAATTGGCTTTGGAAAAACTGAGCCCCAGAGACAATCTTACGCTCAAATCGGCGCTGTAGCCCTGACCAACTGGGCGATTGGGGATCCACCGCCGCCCCGGCAAACATATCCAGGGGGCCATCGGGTAGCGCTTTTTCGTTAGAATCAACACCTTGATTGAGCTGGTCAATCATCCTCAACAGCCGGGTTGACTCATAGTCAAATACCCCCTTGGCCTTAGGATGATCGCCCGCCTTGATCGGGTCCCCCGTCAGGGCCAACACATTGCGAATCCCCAGGGCATGGGCTCCCATCAGGTCAGCCTGCAACGCAATCCGGTTGCGATCGCGACAGGCCATCTGACAAATCGGCTCAATCCCTTCGCGCAGCAGCATCACCGAGCAGGCCAGGGGCGACATCCGCAGCACCGCTCGACTGCCATCCGTGATGTTGACCGCATGCACTCGCCCCTTCAGCAAACGGGCCATCTTGAGCATCTTGCCGGGGTCTCCGCCCTTGGGCGGCATCACCTCAGCCGTCACCAAAAACGCTCCCCGATGGACCGCCGACCGAAATTGGCTGATCTGGTTTGCGCTGTAACCGTTTGCAGACCCGTTTGCAGAAAGTGCCATTAATTTGTTTTCTTAATTAAAAATTAATCCTGGTTAGTCTAGTGTTACCCAGACAGGGCGTCCCGGGTAGCGGTTCGCTAAAAGTTCATAAGTTTTTGATGGGGGCGGGGGGAGTTGGGAGTGGGTAACAGATAACGGGTAACGGGTAGAGATGCGGGGGGAGCAGGGGGAGGAGCAGGGGAGCAGGGGAGCAGGGGAGCAGGGGGAGCAGAGGCGTTAAGGGGGAGAGAGTTCTGAGTGTCGAATTAATATCGCTCGGCGCAAACTTAAAATACCCTGCGGGAAGCTGCTTAGGCATCTACAAATTTAAAACTCAAAACGCTCCCCCCCTCTGCCTCCTCTGCCTCCTCTACCCTCTACTCTCCACCTAAAGCGGCACCGAAAACCCCATGGCAGTCTTCACCTTTTTTAAGGTGGCATTGGCAACCACAGCGGCTTTTTCGTTGCCTGCTTTTAAGACCGACTCTAAGTAGGTGCGATCGCGCAATAACTCCGTATATTTTGCTTGAATCGGCTGCAGGGCCTCAACCGCTGTATCAGCCAGTAAGGGCTTAAACTGCCCCCAGCCCATGTCGCTGCACTCAGCGATGACCGCCTGCTTAGACTGGCCCGATAGCAGCATGTAGAGCGTCAACAGATTGTTACACTCTGGGCGCTCGGGGTTATCAAACTCCAGCCCCCGGACAGGATCGGTTTTAGCCCGCTTGATTTTTTTGATAATCGCCTCTGGCGGGTCTGACAGATCAATCCGACTCATCTCTGAGGGATCAGACTTAGACATTTTTTTAGTCCCGTCGACCAGGCTCATTACCCGAGCCCCGTCAGCTTTAATCAACGGCTCTGGGATTTTCAGCACCGGTTCGTCTTCGTTGCCATACTGATGGTTGAGGCGCACCGCAATATCGCGGGTGAGTTCGATGTGCTGCTTTTGATCTTCGCCCACCGGCACCCGATCAGGCTCATACAGCAAAATATCAGCCGCCTGCAGTACCGGATAGTCAAGCAGGCCCACGCTGACGTTCTCGCCCTGCTTAACCGCTTTTTCTTTGAACTGGATCATGCGCTCTAGCCAGTTGAGGGGCGTCAGGCAGTTAAAAATCCAGCCCAGTTCACTGTGGGCCGATAGGTGCGATTGGACAAACAGGGTCGAGCGGTCTGGGTCAATTCCACAGGCAATATAGGCAGCCGCCACTTTATAGGTATTGTCAGCCAGTGCCTTAGGGTCATGGGGCACGGTGATCGCATGTAGATCTGCCATAAACAAAAAGCAGTCGTAGTCGCCCTGCAAATCTACCCAATTACGAATCGCCCCCAGATAGTTGCCCAAGTGCAGATTGCCGGTTGTTTGAATACCTGAGAGAATGCGCTGCTTACCCATCGGTGACCTATTTATTGGCTGACGTGTTGTGTGACGAATGTGCTGTGGCCTACTGGTTAAGATTCTATAAGACTGAGGCGACCGCGTCAGGCCCAAACGGGGCAACGCCCACGGTGGGCCATTCATTCTAGGGATGACAGTATACTCTGACGAAAGCATTCCCCACCCTATTTGCATCACCCATGGAAGTTATTAACGCAGTCCAAAGCTTATTCGGCCCGGGTTGGCAGCCATTTTTTCTAGGCATTAGCGCACTGGGTTCCCAATATACTTTCATGGCCATTATTGCTCTCTACTACTGGCTGGTCTCCCCCACCTTTAGTCGGCAAATCGGCATGACGTTAGCCCTGAGTTATCTAGACAATCTGCTCCTAAAAGAGCTATTTGCCCAGCCCCGCCCCTTCGAGTTAAATGCTGATATTGCAGCCCCATTCGCCCAAGCAACCGCTGAGGGAGGTGCTTTCCCCAGTGGCCATGCCCAGGGAGCTGCCACCTTTTGGTTTTTCCTGGCCTTTCAAGAGCACCGACTGTGGCCCCTGGCACTGATAAGCGTGGGGTTAGTTGCCCTGTCTCGCATTTACCTGGGGGTGCATTTTCTGATGGATGTGGTTGCAGGCGGTCTGATTGGGCTGCTGTTTGCTTTGCTGGGGGTGCGCTGGCTACGTTGGCACAGGTTAGATCCTAAACTGGGCATCAGTGTCATTTTTATCGCCTTTATCAGCGTGTTGTTTTTGCCAACCCTGGGGGCACCGATGGGGGTGATGATGGGGTTCTGGCTGGCAGCAGCCGACTTTAAGCCCCCCACTACCTGGTCTAAAAGAGTGTTTTGGGGGATAGGCGGTCTGGTGATGATGCTGGTGTGTCTGGTAGGGCTAGGGGCCATCGCCGACCAGTTACGATTACCAGACTGGGTCGATTACTGGCGATACTTGCTGATGACGCTGGTGGTGACAGAGGGGTGGCCTCGACTGGCCCACAAGATACCCTAGGCTAAGGCCGTGCCCTCTAGACAAGCCCCTTCTAAGATCATGCCGGTTGTCGAAACTTGGTCGAGGCGAGCACATAGTAGGTTAGCTCGAGTAAAATTGGTGCCGTATAAAAGGGCTCCACTGAGATTGGCCTCTTCTAAGTTTGCATTGGCCAAATCAGCCCCAGACAAATTGGCGCTGCTAAGGTCAGCCCCCTGCAGGTTTGCCCCAGACAAATTGGCTCCCCGCAGATCAGCCCCTCGAAAATCTGCCGTAGCCAGGTACAAATTACTGAGGACCGCCCCCGCTAGAAAAGCCCCTGCAAAACTCGTCTGCTGGGTCTGGGCTTCTAGCAAAATGGCCCCGCGCAGATCGGCATTGCGACAGTCGGCGGCCCGCAGATCAGCCCCAATCAAATCCGCCCCCCGTAGATTTGCCCGCAAAATAGAGTTTTTCAAATGGGCCCCGTTTAACACTGCACCTTTAAGGTTGGCCTGAGATAAATCAGCCGCTGCCAGCTGGGCATTTTCTAAGTTGGCTCCCACCAAATTGGCACCGATCAGCGTTTTTTCTTTACCACCGCGAATGGCGTTGAGGTCGAGGGCATTCATGGTTCAGGCTTCCTGCTTAGACGAACTCGCTTCTTTGGTATCTTCCAGCCACACAGTAGGAATCTGACTCGGGCGATCGGGCAGCTGCATCATGCCAATTTCGCAAAGGCGCACCACATTGGCCAGGGTATCGACTAAAACTGGGTCAAACCGGCGACCGCTGCGACTTTGGCATTCGGCCAGGGCTGCTCCCATGCTGAGGGCGGGGCGGTCGCCCCGGGATTCGGTCAGTTCTTGAAAGTAGGCCACCAGACCCAAAACTCGCGACTCCAGCGGTATTTTATCCCCTTTAAGACCGTCTGGGGTACCACTCCCGTCCCAGCGCTCTAACTGGTGGGCGACAATGCGACTGATTGGGGACAGCTCAGGCATCGAAGATAGCAGCTGAGCACTGAGCACTGAGCGATCGCGCCAAAATACCAAACTGGCTTCATCCAGATAGGCTGAGGTTTTGTGAAAAATCTCAATCGGGGCTTCGGCCAAGCCAACCCGAAACAGTAAACCAGCCAACTGTAGTCGCCGTAGTTTAATGGTGGGCAGATCTAAAAGCTGCCCCAAGGTTTCGGCCAGGGCTGACACTTGCAGCGAGGCCAGCGGATTAGCAGGATCTCGATCATCTACTCGCTGGGCCATTCTTAAAAAGGCCTGCAGCTTATTGGCGGTCAGGTTACGATTCATACGCGAAGCCTGCCCTTCTAGCTCCCACAGCTCACGGGACTGGCGGCTAACGGTGACCAGCTGCTGCTGACTACTCTGGAGATAGTTCACAATTCGCGAAACCACCCCGCTCAGATCGGTAGGCACTATACTGACATTATTTTGAATAGCCTGATGGCGCTGCTGCAGTTGCGTGGCCAACTCAGGCTGGTAAGGACGCATCCGCTCAATTAAGATTTCGGCCGCTTTTTCGACGAGGGGGCGCTCAAAAGTCCACAGCCCGTAAAACTTACGCTCTATGTCAGCGGTTGGGTTGCTGTCGGCCCGGTATTCATCCTCAGACAGCTCGTGACACAGCACCATTGAGGCATACCCCGGTGCCAAGATAATCAGGTTCCACTCATCGACCAGGCTATCGCCAGGGTCAAGCTCAACCAGCGACACATTGTCAAACTGGCTGGTGGCATGATCAGACAGGCCACTATCTTCTACGGCTGCGATCGCAACCTGACTAGCACACTGGGCGATATCGTGGTAACGGTCCGCCTCTTGCAAATACCATTTACCCTGCTGGAAAGTCACCAGTACCAAGGGTTGCTGTGCCGGATCGTCACTACAGCTCTGTAAAATATGATCTTCTAGCGCATGGCATAGGGCAACCAGCGTGTTTTTGAAATAGACCCCGTAGCTCGAGGGCAGCTTTCCAGCGTTGGACCCTACTTTGAGCTGATTTAAGGTTGCCTCGGATTGCATCACAAACTCAGACAAAATATTAAGGTATATCTATACTTTCACACTTTTCTCAGGTTCAACCTTTCTCTGCACAAGAATTCACTATCCTGCCAGGTACATCTGCATATCCGCCTGGTGCTGGCGCAGGCGCTTGAGAGCTTCGCGCTCTACCTGGCGCACCCGCTCTCGACTGATGTTGAGCTGCTCGCCAATCTTAGCCAGGGTTAGGGGGATACCGTCCTTGAGGCCAAACCGCAGGGTCAGAATAGTCTGCTGCTGAGGATTAAGCTCTGCAATCAGCGACTCTAAATCAGCTTTTAAGGAAGATTGCACCGCGTAGTCGTTGGGCAAAGGTCGCGTATCCTGAAGCACCTCCCCCAATGACGCGTTCTCATCATCCCCAAGGCGCATGTCCAAAGACATCACCCGGCGAGATTTTTCGAGGTAATCACGCACCTTTTCAACCGGCAGGTTAACCGCCTCAGACAGCTCGGCAACCGTAGCCGACCGACCCAGCTGCTGGGTGAGCTGACGCTGGGCCTGCTTAATTTTGTAAAGCTTTTCCCCCATGTGGATGGGCAAACGAATGGTGCGCCCCTGCTCTGCGATCGCCCGGGTCATCGCCTGACGAATCCACCAATAGGCGTAGGTCGAAAACCGATAGCCCTTAAGTGGGTCAAACTTCTCAACTCCTCGCTGTAAACCGATGGTGCCTTCTTGAATTAGGTCCAGCATCTCCAAATTGGACTTGAGATACTTTTTAGAAATCGAGACAACCAACCGCAGATTAGACTCAACCATCTTGCGTTTGGCCCGCTGCCCAAGGGCAATCACGCGCTCAAGCTCAGCCGACTCCAAACCTACGCGCTGAGCCCACTCGTCTAAGCTAGGCTCACGATCAAGCTGCTCCGCTAAAGCAATTTTCTCAGCATTCAAGGCAATCATCTGCTGCACGGCTTTACCGTAAATAATCTCTTCTTCGTGCGTCAGCAGCGGATAGCGACCCATTTCCTTTAGGTAAGCGCTCACTAAATCTTGCGATGGCCGGGCAGTTTTCATGGGGAGAGATTTATGAAATGAAAAAATGTAACGAATATGAGAAATGTAACAGAGATACTTAAGTTTTGTAAATACCTCTCAGAAAATAGATTTATCTTCCCTAGAAAATAGATCGATCACAAAGGCGCGGCTGAGGCGATGCTTGAGCCAGTCTCAGGTCAATCTTAAACCGCTCAGCCGCGCCTGACTGCTAGGGCACCCCCGCCGTAATTTCCATAGGGTCATTGCTGAGGGGTTCCAATGCCTGAGAATATTACAGAGGAATTAATAGCAGTCGCCCCTGCCACTGATTCCCATAAAAATTGCTCTGTTTAGACTTGTTCCCCTCCTATATATGACTGATCTGCCTAATCCAGCCCCCCAGTCCGCAGGCGAAACCTGCCCCGTATGCAATGTGACCATTGTGAATAATGAAGTCCGGTTTTCAACCGGTCAGCCCGGGACCCGGGCTCGCCTGTATGCCAGGGTTTGCAAGTATGTCAACAAACCTGAGTGCATCAATCAGGACGCCGGCTTAATTGGTGAAGTGCTACGCGAGGATGGCTATATAGAAGGTGAGGATCTCAAGCTTTAATTTTCTAACCGCTCCGCCACCTGTTTCAACCGCTGCAGCTGTGCCTCCATATCCTGCTGTGTCCATTTCGCAGCAAACTGCTTAAAGCCAAAAGCCACAATAGGATTGGGAATTTCAAACTCAAACCGATTGAGCAGTCGGGTCCCCTTAGACTCAGGCTGACATTCCCAGCGATCGCACCCCACAAAAAAACCCGTAAACCGCCACACCACTAGCCCCGGTGCCCGCTCGACCACGGTACTTAACAGGCTGGGCTGCAAAACCGGCACTTTCAACACAAATCGCGTCTGGCTACCCAAGTCTGTACGCCAGGTCTCACCCACCGGATCACAGCGTAGCGCCGGGTTTAACCAGCGATGCATCAAAGTACGCTCAGTAAAGCAGCGCTCGACGATAGTAGCACTCGCCCGAATCAGAATAGTCTGCTCATATTTATTTTTATTCACCTTTACTTTCTATTCACCAATACGAAGTCCTGGTCAAACACCCCAAACACCACAGGGCTCACACAAGGCACCGCGCCCCTTTCGCCCTTCGCCCTTGGCCCTATCGGGCATGGCTGCGCCTTTCACCCTTCACCTTTTCCCTTCACTCACTGATCCAAAAAAAATCCGCAATCGCCCCTTCACCCTCCACCAGGGTCTGGGCCGACGGATTCAAAATCACGCTGTGGGCAATCAGGTCTGGTCCCAGGCGTCGCTCTACCCGACTGGGAATGCCAAAGTCATAGATCACATGCCCTTCCCCCGCCAGCACAACAACCTGGGTATCCGGATTGGCTTCGGCAAAGTCCGCCACTGTGGCGGCCATGGTTTCATCCCACACCACCTGGGCCGCAAAAAAATTATCCAGATTAAAGTCACCGTGGGCCCCCCCATGGCCCCCCAAGACACCGGCCATAAATGCCTTATAGGACTCGTTGGTCAAGTCAAGCTCGGCCACCGGCGGGATATACTCCAAATCATCGCCCGCCAGGCTGCTCAACCCTTCCCGCGCCACTTTGCGAGTCACCTCTGCAGGCGCATTCAACGCAATCAGCGGGATTTGATTTTCCTGCGCATAGCGCACAATGGGTGCATAAAACTCCCACGGAAATCCCCAACGGGTTTCATACTCCGTTTGCGCCAGCATCTCCGTTTCGCTGATGTTGCCCGCCAAATACTGATCGAGCACCCCCTGAAACGGTCGCTGAAACATTTCTAGCCCAATGGCAATATCGCCTCCCTGCTGATGAAGGGTTTGTACAATTTCGAGTTGGGCGGCGTGGTCAGCAATATCGGTGTGGGTTTCTGCCAAATACACCACCCTTGCAGCAGCTAGCGCACTCAAAATATCGTCAATCGCAGTAGGCACCACAGAGGTATCTGCGATTAAGTCTTGCGCCTCTGACGGCACTGGCGTTTCTTGGGCACGGGTTAATTGCTTACAAGCCGATGCTCCCAACAACAGGAGCCCCAACCCCACGACTCCGAGTTGCCGCCAGGTAGGTCGCCTGCGAATCAGATGTAGCGCGATTGCTCTCAAAATTTGGGTCGCTCTAAAAGACAGTAAAAGGTCAGTGCAACGGTACCTGACAGGGTCGCTGCTGCAGCCGGGGCACACCCCAACCAGTCAATTAGCAGGTACACGTACACTCCCACTATGCCAGATATGCCGAGGGGGTGCAGCAAAAACGCAAATAGGCTTTGGCTAGCTTCTAGCCACTCAAGCAGCCTTAAAAATTTAGCCAGAATAGTCATTAATTGCGGTCAGTAAAGCGATGGGCGCAACGATAAGCAAAGTTTGATTAAAGCCCCCCAAAGGCACAGAATGTCTAGAGGTTAATGTCTACAGACTAACCAGATGCTTGTGTATCAGCAGTACCCCCATGAGTAATTTGTATCCCAATTTGCATCCCCAACTAAAGTTCCCAAAAATGGGCTGCGGTACTTGGGCCTGGGGCAATCGCCTGCTGTGGGGCTACGATCCCAGCATGGACAGCGAGCTACAGCAGGTATTTAATCACTGTGTACAAGCTGGGGTGACTTTCTTTGATACCGGGGATTCCTATGGCACTGGACGCCTCAAAGGTCAGAGTGAAAAACTTCTAGGTCAGTTTGCCACTGCCTACACGGGTCCCAATGCTGATCAAATCTGCCTGGCGACTAAGCTAGCTGCTTACCCCTGGCGGTTAAGTCGGGGGTCGATGGTCAAGGCGGGTCAGGCCTCAGCCGATCGTATGGGGCGGGTCGATCTTGCCCAGATGCACTGGCCCACCGCCAACTATGCCCCCTGGCAAGAGGGTCCACTGCTCGATGGGTTAGCCGATCTCTATGAACAGGGTCTGATTAAAGGGGTTGGCCTCTCTAACTATGGCCCCAAACGGCTGCGCTGGGTCCACAAACGCTTATCAGCCCGCAGCATACCGATCGTTTCCTTACAAGTGCAGTATTCTCTGCTCTCGACCTATCCAGTGACCGAGCTTGACTTAAAAGATGTCTGTGATCAACTGGGCATTCAACTCATTGCTTATAGCCCTTTAGGGCTGGGTTTATTAACGGGTAAGTACTCTACCGAAGGGCCATTGCCTAAAGGATTACGCGGCTTTCTGTTTCGTCAGCTGTTGCCCGGTATTGCGATTTTGTTAGACTGCCTGCGAGAAATCACCAAAGAGCGCGAAAAAACCATGGCTCAGGTAGCTCTCAACTGGTGCATCAGCAAAGGAACCCTTCCCATTCCAGGCGCTAAGACGCTCGAGCAGGCTCAGCAAAATATTGGCGCGCTCGACTGGCAACTCAGCAACGCAGAAATCCAAGAGTTGGATCGAGCCGCGGCCAAAACAGATCGGCAAATGGTTCAGAATATCTTTCAGACGCGGTAGACTCTGGTCGTCTGCCAAAGCTAAGTCTTCGGGTTTGGTGAGTGCGCTGCGCTGGTGAATAGGTGAATACGCTTGCCTTGCCAACTGACCACCTCACCAAAAATTTAAGCTTGATGCAGTACTAAGAATCCTCGCTAAATCAACTCCTTTACCAAAACCCCTGGCTGAGCCTGCACCGGCACAATATCCAAGACATCTAACTGAGCGCAATATTCTAAATCGGCAGAGTTCTCCAGACGCAGTAGCCGCTGACCATGGGTAGCCACCTGCATTAGCCCCAGCAGCTGATCTTGCCACTGCTGGTAGAGACTGACCGCCGCAACGGCGGAATCATTGCCCACCAGTTCCTTGAGGTCGAGCCCGGTCTGGGCCATCAGCGGTTGAATAATCGCCCCAGCGCACACCGTATCTTCGAGGGAATAAGTGCCTTCCCAGCCTGAGCCCACCAACCAGACCGTATCGGGTGATTTTTCTAGCAAAGCTTTCACCACTGCCTGTCGGGTCGTCAGGGCTGCCGTCATTACCAGGGACGCATGCTGAATCCGCTGCAAACAGCGGGTGCCATTCGTCGTACTCATAAATAAACGCCGACCCGAGGTCTGGGTCGGCGTGTGGTCCAGGGGTGAATTACCCAGATCGCAACCTTCAACCCGCTGACCACCCCGTTCCCCAGCCCGAAGGCGTTTCTCAACGGGCAGTCGCTCGCTCGCTTGAAATAGCGCATCAATATCGCTAAAAACTTCGATAGCTTCGGCCCCGGCTTCAAAAGCCGCCGCCATGGTGGTGGTAGCTCTTAAAACATCAATTGCGATCGCGCAATCAGGCACCCGATCAGCTGGGGTCTCTTCGGGCGTGTGATAAACAAATAATTTCACTTATAACGAATAGTTTCTGAACAACCTGCAACTCAACATTCTATTAGGGAAAGTCACTTGTTTTAGTTCATTCAGAGAGAAACTAAAAATAAACTAGCCGTCAACAGGTTGAGTGCGCCTGTGCAAAAGCGGCATGATATAGGCCCCTAGCCCCAATCCAGACACCAGCCCAAACGGAAACACGACCCAGTTGTGGTAGCCCCACCAACCCCAGTTTTGGGCATATAGCTCCGCCGGATATACCAGACAAAGCAAAACTGTCAGGGCAAAGCCCGATACTCCATACTGGTGTAACCAGTAGCGACTGCAACGTGATTCTTTTCGAGCCAGCTCTTGTCGGTACAGCCAACGCATGACCACTAGCCCAGTCACAGTGCCATAGCAGCGCATACACACCGCCATGATCTGAGGGGGCATCAGCGCAATCCCCATTTCTGGCTGCGGGCACACATGCATCCCCATCCAATAGATAATGTCTGCAATCAACGGCAGCAACGGCAACCCCGACGCAGCTAAAAAGGGCGCAGCCACTGGGCCAGACGCTAAGCCCGCTAGTACAATATCTGCGATTAGGCTGCGCCAGAGCAGCCTTTGAGAAATCGAAGACTCAACCGTCGTCTGCATAAAAAGCTCAAGCCCATTCCTAACTAACGGAGAGGGTGGGATTCGAACCCACGGTACCTTTCGGTACACTCGATTTCAAGTCGAGCGCATTCGACCACTCTGCCACCTCTCCAATACCCTGGTACCAACCAAAGCATGAGCTATGCTAGCTCAAATTATGGTCATCGTCCAGAAAATTCAGCGGATTTGTAAAGAAGCATAGACAGGCCTTGAGTATATCGATTGGGGGTCAGTTAGGGTTGAGACTTTGCTGGGCGGGGGGATATTGACGATACAAAATTTCCTCAGCCACGCTCTGATAAGACTGATTGACCCAGACCAGGCGAATGTCTTGCACCCTTCCTGCCCACAACCGGATCAGCGAAAAACTCCGCAACCGTCCCAATTCAGTCGTTTGGACTCTAGGCACATTCGCCGCATTCAAATGAACCGTCCCATGGGCATCCACCACCACACGGGTCCGCAGCCGAGACGGATCAGTCTTAATTTGATGGTGCATATGACCAAACACCACCAGTGGAATCTGCTTTCCAAAGGCTCGGGTTTGTGCGATCGCAGCCGCAAAATCCGGATCACCATAGTCACCCCCTGCCGGTCGCCAATCCTTGCCGCAGGGATCGTGGGGTCGATCGCCCAGGCCCATAGGTCCGCTGTGGCCTAAAAAAATAATCGTGTCTTGCTCAGCCGCCTCCACCGCTTTCATGATGCGCTGAGTAGAGGCTTCAAACCCACTCACATCACAGCGATCTAGATAAAACTGGGCATTGCGCCAGTGAGGGCCTCCCCAACTGTAGGGACGCGCGCCCACCACGGTAACGCCGGACTCAGGCATCTCTAACTTGCCAAACCCGACATGGCTCTCCCCTAACAGCCCTAGCTGATCGGTCACTCGATCTTCCTTAGCGCGATCGTAGGGACAACGCTTTCGGGCCTTTTCCGAGGCGCTATACCAGGCATCGTGGTTTCCTAAAATCACAGCCTTGGGAAGCGGCACCGCTGCAATCTTTTGCACCACATCCACCGCTTCGTTGCCAAAGTCGCCCACAAATAGAGCCAGGTCTACTTCGAGATGTTGGAGTGCGATCGCATCCTCCGCCTCCCACTGACCATGGATATCGCCAATCGCCGCAATCGTGATCGCCTGCCGTTCCCCCATAATGGCCCCTAAGCTTCCCTCCATTTTCCCACGACTTAACAGTGCTATCCCTTACGGGGTTTAATCAAATAGAGTTAGCCTATCGCCATTCAATCCTGTCTGAACAACTGGTCCAATAAGCCTTATTTCCTCTCACTGTCTCCTCCATCCTTCTTATCTCCCCCATCTCCCCTTCTTAAATCTATGACCCACTTGATCATCTTCACCGATCTAGACGGCACGCTGTTCAGAACTGCACCGGACGATGCCACCCTCGCCATGCTCCAAAAACTTAACGCCCTAAACATTCCCGTCATCCCCGTCACCCGCCAAACCCGCGCCGAGGTCGAAACCCGACGACGCGCCCTCGGCCTCACCACCCCCTTTATCACCGAAAACGGTAGCGGTATTTTCATCCCCCGAGACACCCCATTTCAAAACCCACCTGGTGAACTCGACGGCGATTACTATGTCATCGACTTAGGCTGTCCCTACGTCCAAACCCGCGCTGGCCTTAGGGTGATTGCCAATACCCTACATTACTCACTGCTCGGCTTTGGCGACCTCACCATCGAGCGACTCCAAAAACGTACCGACCTCTCTGAGACCGCTGTCCAACAAGCCAAAGCCTGCGAATTTAGCGAACCCTTCATCACCCCCAAAGGGGTTAATCCTGAAGCCCTCACAGAAGCCGTCAAAGCTGTTGGATTTCAGGTGATTTTGGATGAGCCCTTCTCCTATCTGATTGGACCAGACGCCAGTACCGAAGATGCGATCGCGCAGCTGGTCACCCTCTACCAAAGCACCCTTTCGACTGGCGAAAGTTTCACCACAGTCGGCTTAGGCCACTCTTCACCATCCCTACCATTGCTTAAAAGCGTGGATATTCCCATCATCATCCCCAACGCGGATGGGCCTCACCCCAAGCTGGCCAAGCATGACTGGCAAATCGCCCCCACGTCTGCCCCTGACGGCTGGATAACAGCCATAAACACGACCTGCCAAAAACTCGGCATTGAACTGTAAAAAATCCCCTCACGCCCCTGCCCCATTTCGAATCCGGGAAGAATAGTGGGCTTACAGGCATCCCTAACCGCAACAATCCAGACTATCCATAGCTCACCCTTTCCCCCTTTC
>JBCDDJ010000133.1:0-14327 GCA_039180385.1 Cyanobacteria bacterium P01_G01_bin.38
CGGTGATGTATCGAGGGCAGCTGTTTGAGGTGCCCGAGGCCAGTACCGCAACCTTTGAGCAGATCGGGTTGCTGATGGCCGGGGGCCAGGCCGCCTCGCAAGGAGCCTCCCGTGAGTCTATTCGTTCCTAGTCGCAGCACCGTTCAAACTGGGCTTCGGGCCGCGCTGCCGCCGATGGTGGCGGTGCTGGCTGCGCTGCTGGTGGGGGCTTTGCTGATGTTGCTAGCCGGGGCCAGCCCAATCGCTGCCTATGGGGCTTTGCTGCACCAGGCGCTTTTCACTTACTTTGGGTTTGCCGACACCCTGACCAAGATGACCCCCCTACTGCTAGTTAGCCTGGGTGTCTTGGTGGCCCTGCGGGCCGGACAGTTTAACCTGGGGGGCGAAGGCCAAATCTATATGGGTGGACTGGGCAGTCTGCTGGTCGGGCTGGCGCTGCCGGGGTTGCCAACGGTCATCCATCTACCGCTGGCGCTGCTGGGCGGGTTTGGGCTGGGCGCGCTGTGGGGTGCGATCGCAGGCTACCTAAAAGTCGCCCGAGGTCTCAACGAAGTCCTGACTACGCTGCTGCTCAACTACATTGCCCAAAATCTGATCAGCTACCTGGTCAATGGCCCCCTCAAAGCCGCCAACGCCCCCAGCCCCTTCTCAGAGCTGGTGCCGCTCTCGGCCCAACTGCCTACCCTTTTGCCCAAGACCCAGGCCCACGTCGGTATCTTTTTAGGGCTCGCCCTGGCCGGTTTACTCACCGTAGCCTTTGCCGTCACTGCCTGGGGCTATCGCATCGACGCCGTCGGCCAAAATCCAACCGCCGCCCGCTATGCCGGGATTCCCGTCAACCGCACTATCTTGAGTGTGATGGCCCTGTCCGGCGGCCTGGCCGGTCTCGCAGGCAGTAGCGAAGTGCTCGGGCTAAAACGCCGTTTGTTCGAAGACTTCTCTCCAGGCTATGGCTTTGATGCCGTTGCGATCGCCCTCCTCAGTCGCGGCAACCCAGCCGTCGTCATCCTCACCGCCTTCTTCTTCGGCATCCTCCGCAGCGGCGCAAACGTCATGCAGCGCAGCGCCTCTGTACCGGTTTCGATTATCTACGCTATTCAGGGCCTGACGGTTTTGTTTGTTGCCATTAGTCTGGCGTTGGAGTATCGAGTCGCAGGAAAAGATGGGGGAGATAGGGGAGATAGGGGAGATGGGGGAGCCGGACAGCAGAAAAAAAACATCCACCAGGAGACAACGCCTTAAGAAAAACAACTCACCTCCCAAAAGATCGCTTTCTCACCACTCACCACTCACTACCCACCACTCACTGCCCATCCCCCCTTTCGCCTTTCCCCCTTCGCCCTTCCCCCATGCCCCATGCCCCCCATCCTCTTCCTCACCGATTTTCTCTCCGCCTGCCTCCGACTCACCGTCCCGCTGGCCTTTGCCGCCCTGGGCGGACTCTTCTCTGAGCGTTCCGGCATTCTAAATATCGGCCTGGAAGGCATGATGCTAACCGGGGCCTTTACCAGTGCCGCCGTTGCCCTGGCGACGGGGCAGGTTTGGTTGGCGGTGGCGATCGCCTGCGGCGTGAGTGGTCTGGTCGGCCTGGTCCATGCCTATCTATGCGTGGGTCTCGGCGTGAATCAGCTGGTATCGGGGTTGGCGATTAACCTGACGGCGGCAGGGCTGACCACCTATGGGGCCAGACTCTTGTTTGACACCGGCACTGTGGAGCTACCGGGCATCAGCCCTATCGGCATTCCCGGTCTGAAAGATTTGCCGATTGCAGGGGTGTTCTTTAATCAAGATCCGCTCTTTTACCTATTGGTGTTGCTGATCCCGCTGAGCACCTATGGGTTGTTTCACACCCGCTGGGGGCTATCGCTGCGGGCGGTGGGCAATGTGCCTCGGGCGGCGGAGACAGCGGGGGTCTCAGTCAGCCGAGTGCGCTATCTCAGCGTAATGATTTGCGGCGGGCTGTGTGGCCTGGCTGGGGCCTATCTGACCCTGGTTCACGTTCGCTTCTTTACCGAGGGCATGAGTGCGGGTAAAGGGTTTATCGCCCTGGCGGCGCTGATTTTTGGCCGATGGCATCCGGTGGCGACGTTTTTTGCGTGTCTGCTATTCGGCGCGACCGAAGCGCTCCAGCTGCGCATCCAGGCGTTTGATCTGGAGATTCCCTATCAGTTTTTAGCAATGTTGCCCTACGCAACGGCGCTCTTGGCACTGGCGGGCATCGCCGGTAAAGCAAAGCCCCCCGCCGCATTGGGCATTCCCTATACCAAAGAGGAACGCTGACTCAGGCTGCTTTTGCTGGACAGTACACAAAGATCTATCTTAGCCTCCAGGATTTGAGGCAATATCCCGCAAATTCACCTTATCAATAGTCCGGACACAATGAGGAGAGTTGTAGACGGAGCGTGACAGTCACCACTTGCCTATTTTTAGAAGATGAGTTAACTTTGATTCGGTTTGTTTCCTAAATAAGAATTTGATAGTAAGAACCCTATTCTTCCATTAGATAGAGTCTGCGAAGAGAGTTCAAAGCTAAGTGCGTCTACCTAAATGCTTTAAAGACTGGCGCAACGCACACGGGGAAACATGGCAAATTTAATAGTTACTAACGCCAATGATAGTGGTACTGGTTCTTTACGCGAAGCTGTTGAGATAGCTAAATCTGGAGATACCATTCAGGTCTCATCTAAGCTCAAAAACCAAACTATCAAGCTAACTAGCGGAGAAATTAAATTTGACAACAAAGATCTGACCATTGATGGTAGCAATGCTTCTAATTTGTCAATCAGCGGCAATAACAATTCTCGTATATTCAATATCGAGTCAAAGCCGCCTGATTTGACTTCAGACGTGACCATTAAGAATCTGACGCTAACCGAAGGAAAATCATCAGGGGAGGGTGAATCCGCTGGTGGAGGCGCGATTCATGCACAGGGACGAACAATCTTAACCGTTGAGAATGTTGATTTCATAGACAATGAAGCTACTAGTCACGGAGGGGGTGCTATCTATGCCCGCTTTCGCAGCGATGTGACAGTCAGCGATTCTAAGTTTGAAGGTAATACTGCATCCGGTGACACGGGCCGAGGTGGCGGTGCGATCGCGGTTGCCAGTGAAGGATCTCTGACAGTAAAGGACAGCGAGTTTCTAGACAATCAGGGCACTCAGGGGGGTGCCATCAACACGCTTTTGAGTGAGTTCACAATAGAAGGCTCTACTTTCACTGGGAATAGCACCACCAAAAACGGCGGCGCTATCTTTACAGATGGGGCCAGCCCCGGCGGCCCCAACGGAACCGAGACCGGCACTATCACCATTCGCGATAGCCAGTTTGAAGAAAACCAGGGCGTCGGCGCTGGCGGCAGCCTGTACCTCTACACCTACAGAGGCGATGACATCCTGATCGAAGACAGCACCATCAGCAACAATACGGTTACTAAAGCCGATAGCGGTCTTGCAATGGGGGGTGGCATTCACACAGGGGGCGGCTCGAGTGAAGGCAGCGTCACTATTCGCAACAGCGAGATTTCAGACAACAGCTCAAACACAGGGGGTGGCATTCATTACGAGGGCGGCAAGACACTTGACATTGAGAACAGCGTTCTCTCAGGTAATGAAACCAGCTCAGGGGGTGCCATCTATTCAACGTCAAAGTCTGCGATAGATATCAATGCCTCTACCATTACTGACAACGTAGCTCGCGATAAAGACGGGGCAATCTTTGCTGACCGCAGCGACGATATTACGCTGACTCATTCAATTGTTGCTAACAACAGCTCGAACAACGGACGACAGACAACTATTCAGCTCAACGACGGGGGTGGCAACGTCGAGTTTCCGGCTCCTAAGTCAGGCGAGAAAGTCGTCAAGGGCTCTCAGGTAATTGACCCAAGCGAGAATCCTAACATTGACGCGGGCGCAACTCTAGATAGTGAGCCCGAGCCGTCCGCTAAGGCTCCGTCGAGCCCTCCGCTAATTGATAGCGGTTCGTCAGGTGGTTCGAACAGCACCGGAGGAAATGACGATGACGCTATCAGCGAAACGGACTCGCTGCGGCTCAAAGACGTTGCGGGTAAAGATGGCCCTGCGATCACAAACCCCGACGCAGCTGAATCTGAGAAGTCTGCGTCTATTGCTGACGCTAAGCCTGAGACTGCTATGAAAGCGTCTAAAGGCGATGTTTGGTATGTCGATGCCAAAGCTGGTGAAGCCGGTGATGGGACAGACAATGACCCGTTCAGCTCTATTCAGGCAGCGGTCGATGTGGCTGATGCAGGCGATGAAATTATTGTCCGCGAGGGAACCTATCGAGAAGCTATTGATCTAAAATCGTCTGGGACAAAAGAGGCTCCGATTACGCTACGCGCTGAGACGGGTGCCGATGTAGTTGTCAAGGGCTCACGATTGGTCAGTGACTGGAGCCCCGTTACGACCGTAGGTGACAGCGCGAATAAAACCTACAAAGCCTCTGACTGGTTTGCTGAAAGGGTCTGGGAGTGGGATTCACGATGGACGGATAGCGATCCTACGAACGATGAAGGCGACGCACGCACTAAAGCCAAGAATTTATTGTTCGTCAATGGCGAGTACTATGAAGAGGTGCCGAGCTACAGTAATTCTAAACCTCTAGAGCCAGGTCAGTTTTACATTGATCGCGGTGCAGGTGGAAAAAGTCTGCATGATGTCTATGTCCGTTTATATGATGATAGTGACCCCAGCAACAAAATCGTAGAGGCGGCTAGCGATCGCACCCTCGGTGAACTCTTACATACCCAAGGCCAAGACCATTGGAATATTGAGGGCATCGATTTTACACAGGCAGCCAATGCCCAGCAGCACTTCGGCGCTGTTCGGATTAGCGGTGCCGAAGATAACAAAAGTGAATCCATCACAGTTCGAGACGTTAATGTTTCTAACGTAGCCAGTGCTGGCATCAGCCTCAGTGGGAGCAATCATCTTGTTGAGCATTCGACATTCAACAACAATGGTCAGCTCGGTGTCCACAGTGCTGGAGCCAAAGATACCATTGTTCGCTACAGTGAACTCGCTAATAACAATAAGCTAGAGGGTAAAAATTACTCTACTGGCTGGGAGGCAGGGGCTACTAAAATCGTGCGCTCCGATGGCTTTGTTTTTGAAAATATGCACGTTCATGATAACTACGGTAGCGGTCTCTGGTTCGACGTTGAAAATCGTAACGCCACTATCAGCAATTCGGTACTCCATGACAACAAGCACGGCATCCACTACGAAATTTCGTATACTGGCAAAATCTACAACAATCTGATTGTCAATAACGACAAACAGACCAAGCAGGCTAGCAATACCGGCATTGGTATCTTTGTCTCAGCAGCAGGCGGCAACGAAATTTACAACAATACGATATGGGGTAATGAAAAAGACGGGATCCTGATTGGTGAGCCCAGACAGGGCGTCCGTGGTGATGGGGGTGGAAACTGGGTTGGCCCCTACAGCAATAATGTTTACAACAACATTCTGGCTAACAACCAAGCCGAAGGCAACTCTAATGCTTATGGTCTCCGTAGATCGGTTGGCAAGAATAACGAAAACACGGTATTCAAGAACTCGAAAAATCCTGAAAACAAAACCGTCATTGAGCTGCTTCAAGAGAAAAACCCTTACTATACGTTCGACCCGAACAAAATTAATAGCTCAGATAATAATCTGTTTTATCAGCGTGAGGGTCGCGAAAAGCTGGGCGGGGGGCACAAAAATCTAGCAGAGTGGCAGGCGGCAGACGGCGGGCAGTACGATGCCAACTCTATCGAAGCTGACCCGTTGCTGCTTGATCCAGAGGCGGGTGATTTTCGCCTGGCTGATGATAGCCCGGCTCATAGCATTCAAGCTGGCGCAGACGTGGAGGTCGCAGCCGGCGATGCTCTAGTTGGGCGCTGGACGCTAGATGCCATTACTAATGGTGCCGTTAAAAATAAGTCTTTCCGACGCGGTGATGACGGTGCTGTCGTCAATGCCAAGCTAACAGAGGGGGCTGCTGGCAAGGCACTACGGTTTAACGGCAATGCTCACGTTGAGCTACCCAGCAACTCAGAAACACCCCTTATCAATAGCGAAAAAGGCTCGGTTTCGCTCTGGTTCCGCACCGACCACGACCAGGCTGCCCCAGCTATGCTCTTCTATGCTGATGACTCAGCGACTGGCAGCAGCGCTAAAAATGAACTGTCTCTCAGCCTGACCGACGACAATGCCCTCCAATTTCAGATTGAAGGCGGCAGTCAGGCTGTAGAAATTACCTCTACTGCCGCGTATAATGATGGTCAATGGCACCATGCGACAGCTACCTGGGACATTGATGGCGAGGCGCAGCTGTATATCAATGGAGATCTCATCGGCGCTCAAACGCATGACGCTAACCGGTTTCAATCTGAGCAGCCAGTGCGGTTGGGAGCTGCCAACAAAGCTGGCCAAGCTGCTTTCACGGGTGACCTCGACGAGGTGCTGATATATGACCGTCCGCTTGAGAACTTTGAGGTTTGGAATCTGCACGAAGAGCCAGTCTCCTCATCCCCCTTCGAGCTACCCAGTTTACCCAAGTCTGCGCCCGAGCCTGCGCCGAGACCTGCCCCTCAACCGGTTGAGCCAGCTGACGGGAAATTGGTGTCTTGGTTGAACTTCGATGCGGTAGAAGACAGCACAGCGACCGACAGCGCGCCTGGTAACGACAATCCGGCGACTTTGGTCGGTGGCATAACAACCACTCAGGGGATCAAAGGCAAGGCAATCGCTCTCAAAGGTCAGGGGCAGTATGCTGCGATCGCAAACACTCCAGAGATCAATCTAGGCGTTCACAAACAGCGCACTGTCTCACTATGGTTCAGAGCAGACGAGACCGCTACCGAGACTCGGAAACAGGTGCTCTACGAAGAAGGCGGCAGCCAGCGGGGTCTAAATGCTTATCTCCATGAGGGAGAGCTCTATGTCGGTGGCTGGAATGAACCGGCTAAAGAAAGCAGCTGGGATGGCACATGGCTGAGCACAGACAAAGTATCAGCTAATCAATGGCATCATGTAGCCTTGGTGCTAAACGGCAGCGATAGCGTGAGTCCCAATGCAATCACGGCTTACTTAGATGGCGAGCAGTTTGGCCAAGGCGAGGGCTCTCAGCTGTGGCAACATCCTGGGAAAATTGGGTTGGGCAGCATCAACGGTGCAACCCAGTTTCACGATGGCACAGAGCCAGGTAAGGGACACGGCCTAGTCGGTGCTTTAGATGAGGTTAAAATCTTTAACAGTGCCTTAGACACCGGCCAGGTGCAGTCGCTAGCTGCATAGGTACGTCAGCCTTTACCTGCGATCGCTGCTTAGTTTGTAATTAGCTTAAGGCAAGCGCTTGACCATAGCGCTTGCTTTGTTGTAGGGGAAGGATTATCAGGACTTTTTTTAATAAAAGTTGAGGTTTCGAGCACTGCAGAGCGACGGTTGAAAGGTTCTTGGCCTTTTCAACTTGAGAAGATACCCTTTAATCAGTCTCAGGTTGCCTCACCGATGCGTCAATTTTTAGATCAGATCAACGAACGTTTCCAGTTCTGGCTGGCGACGATCCCGATCAAAAAGCTCAGGGAGTCGTTGTTAGAAGACTCTGCACTGTCGCCTAGCTATTTTGCTTTGATTGGCAGTTCTTGCCTGATCGCGACGCTAGGGCTAATTATTAGCAGCGCCGCGGTGATTATTGGGGCGATGATTATTGCGCCCTTGATGTTGCCGATCAGAGGGTTTGCGTTTGCAGCGCTGGAGGGCGACTCTGACCTGTTGCGAAGGAGTTCGAGTGCGATCGCACTCGGCACAATGATCGCCATTCTCTTTTCTTGGCTGGTAGGTCTACTGATCGGCATTCCCGAATATGGCCCGGAAGTCCTGGCGCGGATTAAGCCCACCCTGATCGACCTGCTGATCGCCCTGGTAGCTGGGGCCATCGGCACCTACGCTAAGATCAAACCCCAATTAGGCGATGCCTTACCCGGCACTGCCATCGCCGTAGCCCTAATGCCACCCCTCTGTGTGGTTGGCTTGACCCTCTCCCAGGGCCAATGGGAATATAGCGGTGGAGCCTTTTTACTCTATTTCACCAACTTACTCGGGATCAATCTGGCCGGGACCCTGGTTTACTTTTTTGCCGGGTATACCCGTAGCACCGAATTTAGTCGCACCCTCAGCTGGGCAGTGAGTACGATTTTGATCGCTTTGCTGGTGATTCCCTTGGCGCTGAGTCTGCAACAGCTGATCCAACAGGCCCAGCTAGAAGATGCCCTGCAGCGCATTTTAGTGCAGCGCCCCATCTCAGACCGACAAGACATCGAGCTGATCAAAACCAGAATCTTGTGGGAAACAGAGCCTCCCGCTATCGAACTGATTGTCCGCGCCGTTGAGCCTATTACCCCAGACCAGGTTGAGACCTTGGAAAATACCATTGAAGCCCAGCTCGGTCAGCCATTTAACATCACCTTTGATGTCACCCAATCCACCAAGGTTAAATCGAACCGAGGAGATTAGCGCAATGCATTTAAACCTAACGCTATTGCCTTACCTTGAGCCGTTGCTGAGCGTTCATAACAAGTTTAATCAGCAGCCAGATAACCTTTGCGGTCCTTATTGGGTGTCGTTACTGTTGCAGGCCTATGGCGGGGTTTCGGTGAGCCCTGTGGAGGCTGCGATCGCAGCCTCCACAGGGCTCCCAAGTACGGGCAACCCCACCGACTGGCTACCCCCAGCGGCGACCTCTCTCCGGGGTGCAGGTTATGACACCATCCCCACCCTTGCCGATGTTGACGCCTGCGGCACCTCAATCCACGGGCTCATTCACGCCACAGACCAGTTAAGTCAAGGCCGTTTTTGCCTGATCCCCCTACAGGCAGACAATTGGGAAGACGGATTGAGCACTGTTTGGACACTTTGCCAAACCCACCCTGACTGGCAAGCCATCCCCATTCTGAACCCCCACACCAACTATCTCTGGGGCTCTAAACTGACACCACCCGCCCTAGTCTCTTACCTGCAAACAAAACAACTCTCCCCATCCCCACCCGACTGGAGCGTCGGCCACTTTGCCCTACTGGTCGGCCAGCTCCAGGGCAGCCAAAACGCGCTCTACGCTCTGCAAGATACCTATCCCCATTTTGGTTGGCAAGGTCTGCATTTGCAACCGCCAGAGGCGATCGCCCAGTCTCTAAAGCGACCGCTTCAAACAACCCAGGGTGGCATAGCTCTGTTTATCTCGACGGAGGCGCGCGCTGCGGTAGAACAACTCGTGACTCAACCAGGGCTGCAAATTAAACCGTGGGATAATGGCACGCCTATTGATATATAACCAAAACGTTTTTCTAAATTTAAAGATTTGTTTTGACAGGCCCTTAGTAGACTGGCCACCCTCAGTAGAATGTTAGCCAAGACAGAATATTAGCCAAGCCCCATAGAGCAGGAGAACCTATGCTAAATAGAGTCGTGCTAATGCGGTCAATCGGGGTCGGTATTTTGAGCTTGTCGACATGGGGGCAATTGGCAACGACCTCTTTTGCTCAAATGGAGATCCGCCCTGATACCACTCTAGGCTCAGAGAGCTCAATCCCAGACGGACAGGGCAACATCAACTTCATAGAAGGCGGTGCCACCCGTGGGATAAATCTATTCCACAGCTTCGAAGAATTTAACATCCGTGCAGGCGAAGGGGCTTTTTTTATCGTTCCCGATGGCGCAATTGAGAACGTGTTCTCAAGGATTACAGGTAATGACCCATCTAATATTGATGGTGTTCTGGGTTCATTGACGAGTCAAGTCAATGGGACCTTATCTGATGCTGATTTATATTTAATGAATCCTAACGGCGTTATTTTTGGCCCAGGTGCCACCTTGAATTTAGGAGGGTCATTAGTGGTGACCACAGCAGATGGAGTCTCGTTTGGGGAGCAAGGCAGTTTCGACGCGTTTAATCCTGATGCCCCGTCTCAACTGCTCTCCATAAACCCCTCTGCATTGTTGTTTAGCCAATCACAGACCCCTGCCATACAGAGCTTTGCTCAGAGTTTAACATTATCCCCCGGTCAAGGCATCACCCTGGTAGGCGGGGATGTCAGTTTCCAAAACAGTATCATTAATGGCTCCTTTGGCGGTGAGATTGAAGTTGGGGGGCTTGCTGGAGCCGGTCGCGTTGGGCTTGAGCAAGTCTCAGGGATCCCTCGACTCGCCTTTGAGACCGAGAGCCCAAGGGGAAACATTAGTTTAGATGAGGGGTCTAGTCTTTTTCTGACAGGTGACGGCAGGGTAAGCCTCTATGCCCAGAAGCTAGACATTGACAATAGTAGTCGCATATTTTCTTTCCTACTTTTAGTACCCGGTCTTGGTGAGATACAAGGAGGAGATGTCGTTATTGATGCAGAGGGCGAGATTAGTGTTGATAATGATAGCTTTATAATTAGCGCCCTCTTAGGTAGCGATCCTTCAAGCGATCTCACGAATAGTGGAAATATAGAAATCGAAGGTCGCTCACTGAGTGTGAGTAATGGATCCAGTATTACCTCAGGAAGTGCTGGTCAAGGGAATGCAGGAAATGTTGACATTGAGGTAGCAGATTCTATTGTAGTTTCTGGGAGAGACCTAAATGGAAATCCTAGCGTCATCGGTAGCCCGACAGGTGTAACAGGTGTGCCTGTGTCAGGTAGTGGCGGCAGTGTTAACCTAGGTGCCGACACGATCTTTTTGTCAGACGGTGCTGGCATATCAGCTCGCAATCAATCTGACACAGGCGACGCCGGTAGCATCAATATTGTTGCATCAGATAGTTTATTGATGAATGATGGCGCATTTCTGACCACAGAAACGGTTGGACCAGGCAACGCTGGACAGATTAATATCCAAGCACAAAATATTCAGCTGAGTAATAGCTCACTTGGTACACAAACATTTGGACCAGGTAACGCTGGACAGATTGATATCCAAGCACAAAATATTCAGCTGAGAGACGATGCACTAGTTGAATCCGCAACTTTTGGTCAAGGAAGGGGTGGAAATATTGATATTATGGCTGATCAGTTAATTGCCCAAAACGGTGGGCAAATTTCAGCAAGCTCTGGCAGGGAAAATGTCCCAGGTAACTTTGGCAGAAGTGGAGACATTCAGATCGAGATCACGGATTTGCTTGAACTAGATGGAGAAACCGCGCGATTTCGCAGTGGCATCTTTGCCGAGACAGCGAGTTTTAGCCGTGCTGGCGATCTCACCATTAATACAGGTCGTCTGATAGTCAGGAATGGGGCCGCCGTTTCGGCGAGTGCTGCGGGCAGTGGGAGTTTAGGGGGTGATTCTGGCATCCTCACCATCAATGCTGATGAGTCAATTGACGTAGTTGGCAATGGTTTCCGAAGCAGCGCTTTAGTCACTGAAGCAAGCGGAGTTGGAGACGCTGGGGATTTATTTATTACGACCAATCGTCTTGCTATCCGCGACGGTGGGGTGATCACATCTGCAACGCTTGGCCAAGGCGATGCCGCAGATGTTCAAATTAATGCTGCAGATATGAGTATCAGTGGTGTTGGCACAACAGGCTCCCCCAGTGAGATTTCTTCTCGGGCTGAGCTCGGCGCAATTGGACGAGGCGGGGATGTGCGCATCCAGACAAACAATCTCAGTCTTGAGGATAGTGGCCAAATTTCGGCAGCTTCATCCACACAAGATGTTGCAGGTAATATTTTCATTGATGCGACCGATAAAATCACATTGCGAAATGCCGAGATTTCCACAGCAGCCATCAGTTCTTCTGGTGGCGATATCCTCATCAATGCCTCACCGGGCTTTGAGTCTGGCGTGTTAGCGCTAGAAACAAACGGTGATATTACGACTGAGAGTCTGGGCGATGGGGGTAACATTACTTTGTTACTGCCTGTTGTTGCCCTCGAAGACAGTGATATTATCGCTCGCTCCCAAGGCGGTAATGGTGGAAACATTACCCTGGCAACACTTTTTAGTGATACTAACCCTCCCGACAATCAAGAGCCTTTTGATGGCGACGGGAAAATTGACATCAACGCAGACGGTCAGCTGTCTTCAGGCAATATTGTAATCTCTGATACCAGTTTTGTTCAAAGCAATCTTGTTGAGTTATCAGACAGCCTCATCAACGTCGAAAGTCTAGTTGCCAGTAGCTGTATCGCTCGCAGTGATGAGCAAGGGGGGGCATTGGTCATTAGCAGCTCAGATAGCTTGCCAGAGCAACCCCTTACGACAACGACAAATTATACGACCGGCACTGTTAACACTATCGATATCCCAGCAACTGAAACGCCTGCCTGGCAATTAGGTGAAGCCGTTGTAGAACCCCAAGCCGTTTACCAGCTTCCCGATGGTCGTCTAATCATGAGTCAACAGTGCGAATAGTTTAGATTGCGCCCCAGTAAAACGTGGGAAAGGTCAGCCCCACCACCTACTACCCACCTCCCAATTCCCCCACTTTGTCCCCTCTGATACAACACCTTGCAAAATCCTCCGACACATTAGAGGATGTCGTCGATAGCAAGCACCATGGTTGTAGCCCCCCCAAGCCCTGAAGCCATTTCTACCTGGGTCAATGCCTTAGCAGAGCAGGGCGTCAAGTATGTGCGCTTTGAGCTGCCCGATTTACACGGCGTCTCCCGTCTAAAAGTGGTGCCCCTGGCCAAAGTCGAGGGCTACGCCCGCAAAGGGCTCAACTTCTACGGCGGCACCCTGGCTTTGGATACCGCCTCATCGGTGGTGTCCGGTTCGGGCTACCACGAAGAGCGCAAGTACTGCGATATGACGCTATTTCCCGATATTGAGAGTTGCACGCTGGTCCCCTGGATGGACAGCACCGCAAAGGTGGTGTGCGATGCCTATTGGGGACGTGATGAACCGATCAAAGGAGCCCCGCGCTACGTCCTGCAATCGCTGCTGGATCTGGCTCAGCAGATGGGTTTTGAGGTGATGATGGGCCATGAGTTTGAGTTTTACCTGCTTGATGCAGAGACCCATAAGCCGTTGTTCGACGGGCTCCACATCTTTAACCACATTCGCAATCAATATGTGCCCGAAATCAACCAGATGTTGGACCATCTGCAAGCAGCGGGCATCGATCTGATTACTCATAACTGCGAATACGCGCCGTCTCAGTTCGAAATCAACTTCGGCCCTGGCATGGGCATTAAGGGAGCCGACAAAGCCTTTACCTTCAAAAATTCGGTCAAAGAGATAGCTCACCACCTGGGCTACCAGGCCAGCTTTATGAGCAAACCGTTTGCGGGCATGGCAGGCTGCTGCTGCCACTTTCACCTCAGCCTTTGGAACAGTGACGGCACCAATGCATTTCTCGATCTCAACGATGCGGATGGGCTGTCCCAGGTGGCGAAGTCCTTTACCCAGGGCATTCTCGACCATGCCCCCGCAATGATGCCCCTGATCGGGCCGACGCCTAACTGCTACCGCCGACTCAAGCCCCACACCTTTGCCCCGTCGAATATCAGCTGGGGGATTGAAGATCGCACCGCCATGGTGCGGATGAAGGCGACGAAAGATGAGGGCACGCACCTCGAAATGAGGGCTGCGTCGGGCCTGAGCAATCCTTACTTGAGCGCAGCGGCAACCCTGGCAGCAGGACTGTTGGGGCTCAAAGGACAGCGAGAGCTACAGCCTATGGTAGACGGGCCTAGTGAGGAAGATGCAAGTCTGATGCCTTTTCCCAAAACCCTGGATAGGGCTTTGGAGGCGTTAGGAACAGATTGCTCAATGCAAGACATGCTGGGCAAAGAGTTTTGTCAGTTGTTTTCTACCGTCAAATCGTTTGAGTTAGCTCGTTTTCACGATCACATCACCGATTGGGAGATCGCAGAGTATTTAGAGGTTTATTAGGAGAATGGGTAATGGGGAGTAGGTAACGGGTAATGGGTGTAGATTGTCAGAATCGTAGGATGGGCAAAGCGGCCAGCAAAATGGATTTACACACCAATCCCCAAATCCGCTTGCCCATCTTCTCCAGAATATTCAAGCAAGAAAGCATGGAAAATGAAAACAAAAACCAAGCCACCTGTTACAGCAGAACAGATTGACCAGTTTCACCAGGACGGATTTTTGGTGGTAGACAATCTGTTGCCACCTGAACTTGTAGAACAGTTAGTCGCCCGCTTCGATCCGCTCTTTGCAGGGGAGTTTGAAACCGGTGTCTACCCTGACGAGTGGCATTGGAACCCTTACCTGGGCAAACCCGGAGCCGCGGGGCAAATGACCGGGGTGTGGAAGTGCGATCGCACCCTCGCCACCGTCATGCTCTCTGCCCAGATCGCCCAGATAGCCGC
>JBCDDJ010000134.1:0-14277 GCA_039180385.1 Cyanobacteria bacterium P01_G01_bin.38
CGACGAGGTCTGCGATGCTCAACTCCAGCCCGTTGATCAGGCTGGGGTGGCCCCCAATGACTTTTACAGTACAACGATTTACCCAACCGAAGTGCGCGTGCAGGGTGAGTGGGTGCGCGTACAAAATCAGCGCATGGATGGCGTGGTTGTGGTCAATCAAACTGCAGAGGGCGCTGTGGCCGACTGTCGTCTGATCCGTGATTTACAGGTCGAAGAGCAGGCCATTGTAGGTGTGGAAGGGATTCGCACGGTGCGGAAGACGACCAGTCGCGATCGCAAAACCGAAGAGTTTAGCTTTATGGGGGCGGGTGTCTCGAGCGAACGGCGGGTGGAGCTGATTGTCGAGCAGGTCGCCTGGGAGATGCGCAAACTACGGGATCAGGGGGGCCGTATCGTTGTCGTCCCTGGGCCAGTGGTGGTACATACGGGGGGCGTTGGTCACCTCAGCCATTTAATCCGCGAAGGCTATGTACAGGCCCTGTTGGGGGGGAATGCGATCGCAGTGCACGATATTGAGCAAGCGCTGATGGGCACCTCTTTGGGAGTGGATATGCAGCGAGGCATCTCGGTGCAGGGGGGGCATCGTCATCACCTCAAAGCCATCAACGCCATCCGGCGCTGTGGCAGCATCGCCCAGGCCGTCGAGCAAGGCGTCCTGACCCGAGGGATTTTCTATGAATGTGTGCGCCACAATGTGGACTTTTCGCTGGCGGGCTCCATCCGTGACGATGGGCCTTTGCCCGATACCCAAATGGACCTGATCAAGGCCCAAACCGACTATGCGCGATTGATCAGAGGCGCAGATATGATCTTAATGCTCTCGACCATGTTGCACTCGATCGGGGTGGGCAATATGACGCCCGCTGGGGTCAAAATGGTGTGCGTGGACATTAACCCAGCAGTGGTCACAAAGCTCAGCGATCGCGGCTCGATTGAATCAACTGGTGTTGTCACCGATGTAGGCTTATTCTTAAGTTTATTAGTCACCCAGTTAGAGCGGCTCAATCGCCCCTATGTCCTTTCCTCAGCTCGTTAAAAAAACGCTCCAAATCCGCCGATCCTGCATGACTGGCCTGTTTAAGACTGGCCTGTTTAAGGTAGTGATGGGTTTGGGCACAGTTATCTCAGGTGGGATAGCGTCTGCCGACGCATTTGCGCAGCCAACCTGCGAATTTTTGCTCAATCCTGAACAGCTCAACAGCCAAGTTCAAGACGGTGAAGGTGTTATCCGTATCGGCAACTTCTCAGAGAAACCTTACTTGGTTGTCTTGCCGGACGCGGATGAAACTGACCTGGAGCTAATTCGCCCTTGCATCACAGATGCGTATCTTACCCGCTCACGGTTGGGTCGATACCTCCAGGCTGGGGCCTTTGCCAATCGTTCAGATGCAGAACATCTGGCAAGAACATTACGCAGCAGTGGGTTTAGAGGTCGGGTCATCCATCGACACAGTTTGCGAAGGTAGTTAGGAGCGCTAAGCGATGGTCCGGAAGCTACTGAGATTGATCTACTTTCCAGATTTATGTTACGGAAATAGTACTTTTTCGGCCATCTGACTGAATTTAAAGGTTGTTTGTCGGTACTTTAGAGCTTTGGTATCGCTAGGATGGCCTCTTTGGGTCATATTGATAAGGTAGTGTTCCTGTGCGATATTTGGAGGCTGCTTTGTTCAAACCCAAAATGCCAGGTATCTGGCTAACTGTCGTGAGCGTTTGTTGCTTAGCAACTCAAGCGGATGCTCGTGATTTGTCGGTGCGAGTCAATCGCTGGCTAGAATTTAGGACCTTAACTGGCAATGTGCAATATGTCAGCAGTGGTCGTACCCAAACGGCGAGGGTTGGAGCACGCCTCAACGCAGTTGGTGACGGTGTCAGAACTGGACGTCGCTCCAGCGCACGGCTTGCGGTCGATACCAATGTAGGCTTTGTCACGGTGTCTGAAAATTCGGATGTGCGCATCACTCAGCTGCGGGCTAACCCCAGCGGAGGGCGAGTCACTGATCTCACCGTGGTCAGAGGGCAAGCTCGTTTACAAGTGAGGCCCTTTACCCACCGTGATTCGGAATTAAACATCCGTACCCCGGCGGGCGTGAGTGGGGTCCGGGGGACCGAGTTTGGGGTTGCCGTAAAGCCGGATGGCATCACTGGGGTCGCTACCCTAGAAGGCCGGGTGGTCTCGTCGGCACAGGGCGTCAGCGTGGATGTGCCAGAAGGATTCCAGACCCTGATTGAGCCGGGTGAGCCGCCGCAGCCACCCGAACCCCTGCGAGATGACCCTACCCTAATCGTCAATGTCTTACAAACAGCCACTGTCGACGGCAACCGGGTTGTAGAAATTGTTGGCTCGACTGACAAGGTCAACCTGTTAGTCATCAATGATGAAGTCCAGTCCACCGATGAAGCTGGTGGATTTGAGTTACAAGTTCCCTTATTGGATGACCGACGAGTTCAGGCAGCTGTAATCACACCTTTAGGCACAGAGCAGGTCTATGAACTGGTGGTTCCGTAATCGCCTAAAACCCTTAAAACGAGCCAAGCCTTTTTTGCCGGGTCTATTAATGAGCGGGCTGGTGATTGGCCTGTTTGAGCTGGGCGCTTGGGCACCCTTAGAAAATTTGACCCTGAGCAAGTTGATCCGCTGGCGCGGTTCACAAGCCTGGGACGAGCGGATTGTGGTCGTCGGTCTCGATGACGAGAGCTTTCGCGAATTGGAGCAGTTTCCCCTGCCTCGCACCTATTACACCCAACTGTTAGAGACCCTCACGGATAGTAATGCTCCGATCGTCGCCTTTGATTTACTGTTAGCAGAGCCCAGCCCAGATGACCCTGCCTTAGCAGAGGCGATGGCCCTGCACAGTGGGGTGGTTTTAGCCCAAGCCTGGGGCGGCGATCAGCTGCCTATTTTGCCCACACCAACGCTGATGGACAATGCGATCGCAATTGGCCACATTCAACAGTTTGCGGATAGCAGCGTACTGGCCCGAAGTATTGCCATTAGTAACAGAGATACCCCTGCCTTTAGTATCGCGATTGCCCAAGCCTATAGTCTGGTGTCAGAAATTGTTTCGATCCCCAATGAAAAAGAAGAGCTGTTGATCAACTGGCCGGGGCCAGCCTCAGCGTTGACCTATGTCAGTCTGGTGGATGCGTTGTCTGGGCAAACAGCGCCCGACGTTTTTGACGGAAAAATTGTTTTGGTAGGTGCAACCGCCACCGGATTTAGTGATACACTCACTCCCTTTGATGAACAACAACCCATCGGAGATGTTTATATCCACGCGGCTGTTTTGCATAACCTCCTGCAGCAAAATTGGTTGCGGTTACCCCATAAACTCGCCATTATCTTGAGCCTGTTAGTCACTGGCCCTCTGATCAGCTGGCTGTTGCAGGGGCGTAACTTTCCTACCCAGTTAGGTCTGTGGCTATTGATGTCGGGTGGCTGGGTTGTCGTGTGCTGGGGAGCCTTGCATTACAACTACGCATTACCGATGATTTCGCCTCTGATGTTGTTTGGCATGATCCAGGGCAGTCTGGCCTTTAACGACCGCCTCCGCAGCAATGCCCTTTTACAGGCTCGGGGAGAGTTTCTAAATACTATGAGCCATGAGATTCGCACCCCTTTGAATGCGATTATTGGGGTCTCAGAAATGATCCAAGAGACCCAGCTCAGCGCCCAGCAGCGTGAATTTGCCGACACCATCCACAACAGCAGCCAGACCTTGCTAGCGTTGATCAACGATGTGCTCGATTTTTCTAAAATTGAGGCTAACAAGTTGGTGCTTGAAAAACAGCCCGTTAATCTGCGCAATTGCATTGAGCAAAGTTTTGATATTGTTGCCCCAAGAGCCGTTGAAAAAAATCTAGAGCTGGCCTACGCGATTGATCCGACGGTCCCGCGGGTGATCTCCAGTGACTCTGTCCGGCTGCGCCAAATTTTGATCAATTTATTGGGGAATGCCGTTAAGTTTACTGAAAGTGGAGAGGTCAATCTCTACGTCAGATTTGCCGCTGATGCCACTCGATCAAAGTCATCAGCGCTCCACAGCGCTCCACCAACCCATGGTGCCCCCTTAGAAAACTTTACCCTACAATTTTCAGTGCGGGATACGGGCATTGGCATTCCCACCGAGCGCATAAATCAGCTATTTCAACCCTTTAGTCAGGTCAGCGCGTCGACCACGCGTAAGTATGGGGGCACCGGGTTAGGCCTGGCGATTAGCAAACGCCTGACCGAATCTATGGGAGGCCAACTCTGGGTTGAGAGCCAGCTAGGGCAGGGCAGCTTGTTCTCATTTACGATGCAAACCACGGCTGAGCCAGCGGCAGTCAACAAACCACCGCCAGACACCCTCCGCACCTGGCAAGGCGCACACTGGCTCATCATTGATAAAACTAGAATACGATGCACGGGTCTGGCCTGGCAGTTAGAGGCTTTATCAATTCAGAGCCTGGCCGTTCGCAGCATTGCCGAAGCTCTCGTGCTGATCCAGCAGGGGCAACATTTTGACGGCATTATTTTAGATGAAACAGTGGCGAAGATCGATAACGTCAGCGCCATCGAAGCCCTGCGTCAATCAACTGATAGCTCCCAACTTCCAATCATTGTGTTGTCAACCTTGAAAAATCAGGCTGCTCAGCCATGGCCACACAAAACTGTTTTGCTGTGGAAACCGATTAAGCAAGCAACCTTATATCGAGCCTTGATTCAACTGGTCGAACCCTCAACAAACACGACCTCCTCAACAGACACGGCCTCTCCAACGAGCACACCATCCACCGCCGCCAAGGGGCTAACCGAGACTGTCTCAAGTGCCCAACCCGCTGAAGGATTGGCCATGAACGTGCCAGCACCCTCTCCCCTCAAAATTTTGATTGCTGAAGATAATCGAGTTAACCAAAGAGTGGCTCAACGCATGTTAGAAATGCTGGGCTATGGGTCAGAGGTGCTCTCAACCGGCACTGAGGTGATCGAGAACATCCACAACAACACCTACGACATTATCTTTATGGATATGCGGATGCCAGAGATGGATGGCCTAGAAGCCACCCGCCGCATTCGCAAACTAGGTCCCCAAATATCTCAGCCGTGGATTATTGCGATGACCGCAAATGCCACCGTTGAAGACCGTCGCCGCTGCCTCACGGCAGGCATGGATGACTACCTTAGCAAACCGATTCGACGAGAAACATTGAGCCAGGCAATTGCAAGATGCCCCAAAGTAAGTGGCTAGTCGCCTAGTCGGCTAAAAACCACTCATCAAACCATTCTTCTGTGGCGTCTTCTTGGGTATTGGTATTGCGGTTAGAGGTTTCGCGCTCAAACTCCATATGCACAGAGCGAGCTTGCTCGCCATCGGAGGCGACCGCCTTGATGGGGTAGTCGATCATCCCATCCTGGAAGGACATGTGAAAACGGAAGGTGCCATCTGGGTTAAGCTCAATCACCCGATCACCCACAGTGACCGTTGCATCTGGCTCAGTCGCGCCATAGACAATCAGCTCAGCATCGGCTACCAGCCAAAACTTACGAGGCCGGAGCGGGGGCGCTGATGCCGAGAAGCCGACCCCAGACATCCCGGATACCGTTGGCAGGGCCCCCATACCCGACGGGAAGACAAAGGAACTGACGGCTTGCTCGGGGACCTGCTGCATAGAGCCAAACAAAGAACCGGCAACTCGCATGGCTTCGGTACTTTGGGCCTGGTCAAAAATCGCATCGTGAATGGGATAGTCTCCGACTTTAGCCGCCACTATAGGCCGCTTCAGGGTGGCAAAGGTTTTGCCCCGTAAGTCTTCGTGCCAGTCAATGGTGACAAAGCGATCGTCAACCCAATCTGAGGGATAAACCGGGGGAATGTGGGCAGGGGTCGAGCGGGCTAACAACAGCCAATCGTCATTGCCTGCCAGGTAACCGATTTCGACCACATAGTCGCGATCGCTAACCGGAATCGGTAGATACCAGGAGCGGGCCATTTCGTTGCAGTCATATTGCTGCAAACTGTGGGGAGCCTGATTGGCTAAATCAAGGTCAGTCACGTCATAGAGACGCAGCGCCAGCTGATATCCGCCCTGCCGCCGCACCGCTTCTCGATGCTCACCGGGGACATCCCAATAAGTATAGGCCCACTGTGGATCGCGGGGCATCAAAACAATGCGACTTTCGCCATAGCCGTCGGGTAAATCGCTCAGCCCTTCGTCCACCGTTGCCAGAGTCTCCATGTCGAGCACCTCGGCCCCGGCATCGTATTTAGCAGCCTCAACCGCTGATTGCTCGTCAGATGTATCCTCCGGCATCGGACGGCGATTTAGATCCAGTTGAGCCGCTGCCGCAGTTGCACCTAAGGCGGTGCCGCCTGCGATCGCAGCTGCTCCCAAGTCAAAACTGCTAGAGTCCTTGGCCACAGGCTCCTCGGATACAGGTTCCTCAACCGGCGGCAGATCTGGCGTCATGCCTGGCTCAGCGGTCGACGCTGGGGCTGCATCTGCGCCGACTTCGACCAAAGGCAAGGCCTCGTCTGTCTCGGGAACATCCAGACTCAAGTTCGACATATCCGGAGCTTCGGCGGTCTCTCGACCAAGGGCCATGGCCCCAGCGGCCAAGCCGCCGGTTAGCCCTGCTGCTAAACCTGCATCAGCCCCCGTAAACGAAAAAGGATGCTCACGATCTCCATTGATTACAGTGTGGGCACGGGATGACAGCTGTGGCTCGGCCCCATCTAACATAGCCGGATCAGGGCCTAGATCAGGGGGCGTCACCGTTGCCACCTCCGGCATCTCTGCAACCCCATCATCGGGTGGAGCCATGTCCGGCTCAGGCGGGGTAGCCACTGCGCTCGAAGTCGGCTGCTCTTGTTCGCGCCCTCGCAGCAGCGCCCACAGTAGTAAGCCCAGCAGGGCAAGGGGTAACAGCCACCACCAAAATGGAATTCGTCGCCCTGCCGCCGCTAGCGGATTGCCTTGAAAATCAAACAGTTGAGGGCCCTCTGCCCCTGTAATCGCAATCCCTCGGTTATCGTTGGTAAACTGAAAATCTAAGGGTGTTGGCGCGTCTACCGTAAACGGATCGCCCAGGGGACGACCATCGGTGCCCCACACCTGAACCGCGCCATCTTCAGTGGCCACGGCCAATGATTGACTATCTGGACTAAACTTTAATGCAGCAATGGTGCCAGTGATTCCAGCTAAAGCAGCAATTTCTGCACCACTGGCATCCTCTAAAATGACCTGCCCAAAGTCAGTAACGCGGGCGGTAATCTCGCCATCCGGGCTGATCGCGGTTGACCCGTCTATCGGTGTCGCTGCACCTGCTTCAATGGCTTCGGTCTCTTTGGCCTCTGTCACAGCAGCCTGCCCATCTGGGCTGGTGGCAAACCCAAGAAACGCTTGGACAGCAGGACTAGGCTCACCCAGATAAACATAGCCACGCGGTTGAGAAAACGGATAGCGTGGGTCATCGGGCAGGGTCTTGTGCATTGGCACAATCTTGACGGCGTCGTTATTGAGCACCTGGGATGCGATCGCATAGCCCACCCCATCATCACCCAGGGCCCCAATCACCGCTCGGGTTTCATCTGCCTCAACCGGATCCGCTGTGGCCCCCGTCTCAAAAGGAGCGTCTTGGAAAACGGGATAATTCTCAAAAGCAGCCCTGGTATCACTGCTCTCGGGGCGATCGACAAAGCGGATTTCGCTCGGGTCGCCCCCTACCTCTGACCAGTCAGTGATTTCGCCCCGAAAAATCTCAGCAAACTGCTGGAATGTGAGATCCCCGTCAAAGGGGCTATCAGGGCCGACGAAAATGGCAATTTTTTCTCGACTGATGAAGGTCTCGCGCAACCCTTGGGCCTTTTCGTCGGCGGTGAGTGGACGACCAATCGCCGCCAGCTCAATGTCACCGCCTAGCAACGATTGCAGGGCGGCGTCACTGCCATTGGTCGATAGCTCGACGGTGGTGCCGTCGTAGCGCGCTTCGAACTGGTCTTCTAGTGACTGGTTGATCACCGCCATACTAGAGGAGCCATCAATCCGGATCGCGGTGCCGTCGGGGACTGACTCTGGCAGGGTAAAAGTTGAAGGCGTTTGCGCGATCAGTCTAGACTTGAGCGCCCAGGTCAGAGGCTGACCTGACAGCGCCAGCGTCGCAAGCAGTGAGAAACCGAACAGCCAGGACCGAGATGTGCGCACCATAAAGCAGGATCTAAAGAAGGATGACAAGGCAATTTGTAAACACATCCGGTGACTCAAATTTTGCCTGTAAGACAAACAACAGGGCCCGAATGTGAGTCAGGTCTTAGCAAAAAAAAGCTTGAAAGGCTTCATTTTAAGACATTGATCTGCAATCAAAGATTTCTGTTGGGCAAAAAATAAAGATATGCTTCACTATCTCAGTGATTTTTCGTAGAGTCAATGGCCTACGCTACCTCTTTTTGCGGCCTGAGCGATGTTTGCTACCGGGCTGTATCCGATGGGGGCCAAAATATTTTTCGCTGCGGTAGCGCAACCAAATCCTCAACTGCTGGGGGATTTTTTCTTTCTGGGGCTTTGTGAGTTGCTTATACAACTGCAAAGCCCGCTCCCGTTCTTTGCGGCACCCGGCATTGTTATGGGCTTTCCAGAGACTGCGAGCGACCCGAATACGGCGGCAGGTCTCTTTGATCAAGGCATCGCCTTGGAGGGGCTGATCGGGGTTAGACATAGGGCTAAATTTGATTGATTCAGTCATTTATTAAGTGCTTTTTCGGTTATCAGTCCGATTTTTGACTAGATACGCTGAAATTCAAACCATTTCAATGAATTTCTACAACATGAAAATTGGATCATACCTGGCTGCTTTTAGTTTAGCGAGTGTCTCAATCCTGGGCTTAGGCAGTGCCGCCTTCGCTGAGTTTCGCGTCAATACGGGGGCTATCGGTGACTATGCTTATGAGTTATGGCGCAGCGATAACGGTCGCGAATTTACGCTTCAAGTCTGGGAACGGGAGGATTATCCGGAAAACGGCATGATTCGAGAGCATGGGCGCTTTGAGTCTACCCGTGAGGCGTTAGATTACTTTGATTGCTATTACGGTGAAAACCAATCAGCTTGTGAGCAGTTGGCCAGATACTGATGCATATAGACCCACTCAAGGAACAGGCCAACTAAGGAAGTGACTCCCCATGCCTTGCCGTCTTCCTAGCCTCCGTGGCACTCTGTATCTATGCATATTCACGGTTTAGGCGACTGCAACCACACCCCAGGCAACGATCCGCGTAAGCTGCGATCGCTATCGATTGCCCTGATTACGGTCGCGGCGTTTTCGAGTGCAGAGCTTTGGGTCAGTCTGCAAAGCCACAGCCTCTCGCTGCTGGCGGATGCGGGGCATATGGTGGCAGATGTGTTTGCGATCGCAATGTCGCTCCTGGCTGCCTGGATTTCTCAATGGCCTCCGACGGAGCGAGCCCCCTTTGGCTATCGGCGCGTGGAAATTTTGGCGGCGCTGGTCAACGGGTTAGGGTTATTACTCATCGGCGGATGGATCGGATTGGAAGCGATTGAGCAGCTACAGGCCCCTCCGACGGAGATTTTGAGCGGCCCGGTGGCGATGACGGCGGCGATCGGGCTGGGGGTCAACGGCTTGAATGCCTATTTGCTACATCGTCATGCGGAATCGGATTTGAACCTGCGCGGTGCGTTTTTACACATGCTGGCAGATGCAGCGAGCTGTGTGGGGGTGCTGCTGGGGGCGCTGGCTATTGCCAAGTTTGGCTGGCTGTGGGCAGATGGCGTAGTGGGGGTTGCGATCGCGATCTTAATTCTGGCTGGGTCGATTCCCCTCATTCAACAAAGCCTGAGTATTTTGCTAGAACAGGCCCCCGCTTACATCGATACCACCGCAATTCGGCAGGCGCTGCTGGCTTATTCAGAAGTGAGTACGGTCACCCAGCTGCGGGTTTGGGGCATCGCACCGGGGCAAACCCACTTGACAGCTAGTCTATCGGTGACGGTCCCGTCAGGCATTCAGCGCGATATCCTACTGGGCAAGCTTCAGGAGCATCTGCGGAGCGGTTTTAACATCACAGACTCAACTTTACAAATGGTATCTGCCCCCTCGGTCGCCCTATCGACTCTGCCGAATACTAAAATACGAGAGCTTATCCAGCCGAATATATCTAGCCTCGGAGAGTAGGGCTTAGAAGGCAAGAACATCAGCCTCCAGCATCCAAAATCTTCCCTCCTACCTCCTATCTCCTATATTCTCCGAGCCATCCTCTCGCCTTAATCTGCATCCCTACAATATGAAAGTCGCCTCCTGGAACGTTAATTCTGTCCGCTCTCGCCTTGAGCATGTCACTCAGTGGTTGCAAACTCATCCGGTAGACGTGCTGTGTCTGCAAGAGACTAAAGTTGTGGATAAAGATTTTCCGCTGGCGGCGTTTGCAGAGATTGGCTACCAGGCGGCTGTCTACGGTCAAAAGTCTTACAACGGGGTGGCCTTAATCAGTCGGGAGCCTCTTAAGGCTGTTCAGATGGGCTTTGGGGCCGTACTGGATGCCGACGCGGTGGGCGACCTTGACGACCAAAAGCGCGTCATCAGCGGGGTACTCAACGGCGCAAAAATTATTAATCTCTATGTACCAAATGGCTCCTCTATTGGCAGTGAAAAGTACGAATACAAGCTGCGTTGGCTAGGGGCGCTAAAGCAATATCTGTCTAAGGTGCTCAAAGAGACCCCCACGGTGAATGTCTGCGGAGACTTTAACATCGCCCCTGAAAACAAAGACATTTACACCGATAAAGCCCGAGATAAACACATCATGTCTTCACCCATAGAGCGAGAAACGCTGCAAGACGTGCTCTCGGTGGGGCTGGCCGACGCTTTTCGCAAATTCACCGATGAGGGTGGACACTACACCTGGTGGGACTATCGCTCAGGGTCTTATCCAAAAAATCTAGGCTGGCGGATTGATCACCACTATCTCTCACCCGCCCTCTATGAAAGGGCTAAACAGTGCTTTATCGACACGGAGCCTCGGGGCTTAGAAAAGCCGAGCGATCATGTACCGGTTGTTGTCGAATATGAGTAGCCACCAGCGTGCAAGTCAGGCTATCTATCTGCCCTCGGGTAGGTATTAATCCTCCTTTAGATAGGTGTCATTCATGGCTCGAATGATACTGTTAGGAAACTTTCAACCTAATTTATGACTCCTCCTTCTGATCAGGGTCCACCCACCTCTATTCAGGTTTCTTCAGCTGAGGAAACTGGCCTGGGAACCTTTGGCGGCGTTTACACCCCCTCTATTCTCACAATTCTGGGGGTGATTATGTATCTCCGGTTTGGGTGGGTGGTGGGCAATGTTGGGCTGCTAGGTTCGCTGATCATTGTGACCCTATCGATCAGCATCACCTTGTTAACGGCCCTGTCTATTAGTGCGATCGCAACGGATAGAGTCGTACGAGTCGGCGGGGCTTACTATATGATCAGTCGCTCTCTAGGCATCGAAACCGGAGGCGCTGTTGGCATTCCGCTCTATTTTGCCCAGGCTCTCTCAGTCGCGCTCTATACAATCGGCTTTGCTGAAAGTGTCGTCAGAGCCTTTGGCCGATTTAACCAGACCTATGTGGCCCTAATTGTCACAATCCTCGTCGCAGCCCTGGCGCTGACCTCGGCTCAGTTAGCCATCAAAGCGCAGTATTTGATCATGGCGGCGATTGTGCTTTCCTTGATTTCTCTGGCGTTTGGGTCTTCCTTAGAAAACACCCAGATAGAGATGTGGGGCAGTGCCGAAGGCGAATCCTTTTGGCGAGTTTTTGCGGTCTTTTTTCCGGCGGTGACCGGCATCATGGCAGGCGTCAACATGTCGGGTGACCTCAAAGAACCCACCCGATCTATCCCGACCGGGACGCTGGCTGCGGTGGCGACGGGTTACGTAATTTACATGGCGCTGCCGTTTTTCTTGGCGACTCGAGCCGATGCGGCGACGCTGATCGAAGATCCCCTAATTATGCAACGGATTGCGTTTTGGGGACCGGCGATTTTGCTGGGCATGTGGGGCGCGACCCTGTCAAGCGCGATTGGCAGCATTTTGGGCGCACCTCGCATTTTGCAGGCGCTGGCAAGAGATGGCGTTTTGCCTAAATGGATGTCTTTTTTAGGCAAAGGCAGCGGTGCTGAGGATGAGCCCCGCATTGGCACCTCTGTGACGCTTGGAGTGGTGATTTTGGCCGTCACCGTTGGCGATCTCAATTTGATTGCCCCGGTGTTGACCATGTTTTTTCTGACGACCTATTTAGTCCTGAATGTTTCAGCCGGTGTCGAGAGCTACCTGAATAGTCCATCGTTTCGGCCAGCTTTTGCGGTGCACTGGTCGCTGCCTGCGCTGGGGGCAGTGGGCTGTCTGGCGGTGATGTTTTTGATCAATCCCGTAGCCACGGTGATTGCAGGTGTCACCGTGGCGATTATCTTTCTTTGGATTCAGCGACGAGAGCTGAAGAGTACCTGGGGAGATGCCAGACGCGGTGTTTGGATGCTGTTGCTGAGAACCAGTCTGTTTCGGCTGGGGCACTATTCGGATACTAAGAACTGGCGGCCCAATATGCTGGTTTTATCGGGTGCTCCTATGCGGCGCTGGGAGCTGATTGAGCTGGCTAATACCCTCAGCCACAATCGCGGTCTCTTTACGGTCACCAGCATTCTGCCGAGCGGTTCTCGCAATGTGCTTCAGCAAGCAGAGATGGAACAAACGATTAACAAGTACCTGAGCGAGCGAGGCGTGCAGGCGCTGGTGCGGGTGTTGACTGCGCCCGACCCTTTTGAGGGGGCGCGGCGACTGGTCGAGATTTACGGCCTGGGGCCGCTTGTACCAGATACGATCTTGCTGGGTGACAATCAGAAGTTGGAAAATCGCGATCGCTACTGCCAATTTATCACTCAGCTGCATGCAAACCAGCGCAATGTCCTCATCTTTCGAGATGATGTCGAGCAGCGATATTGTCAATATCGTCGCATTGATCTGTGGTGGGGCGGACTCCACGCAAACGGGGCGCTCATGCTCATCATTGCTGAGCTGTTGCGAGACGACATTAGCTGGCGCAACGCTGAGATTCATCTCAAACTGGTGGTGGATAACGAAGAGGCGGCTCCCGCTGCCAAAGCCAATCTAAACGAACTCACTCAGAATCTGCACATTGATGCGATTGCTCACATTTTGATTGCAGAGGGTCAACCATTTGAGCAAATTCTCTATGAATCGTCAAGTCAGGCAGACATGGTTATTTTGGGACTGGCAGAACCCACCGAAAAGTTTCGACAATACTACGACTCAATACAAAAGCGGATTACGAAGCTGCCCCCCACAATCTTGGTGCTGGCTGCGCCCGACTTTGCATTTGCTGACATTCTCGAAAAGTAAGTATCGCTATGATCTCATACCTGCTGCTGCAAACCTAACCAGCTGTTGAATGGCAACTTCAATCTCTTCTGGAGATTTTCCTCGCAGGATGGCATCGGGCCGATCAGCCGCACATAAGACTCGAATAATCATGGCTATGACAAGATCAAACTTCCATTTGATCTCGGCTTCAGACTTCTCAGGCAGTACCTGTTGCAATGCCTCAATAAAAGTTTGACTCACCGTGGCAAACTCTTTTGCGGCGATAGGCTCGATGGTGGGTTCTGTGCGACATCGACCCATGAGCTGCGCTTGAATGAGTCCCTGTTCTCCCTTTGTCTGATAGATGACTTTTAACCCGGGTTCAAAAAAAGCTCGCAGAATAGACTCAACCGAGAGTGACGTCTGCTCATTGGCGACGGCTAGCATCTGAAGCTCAGACTCAATAATCGGTTTGGCCATGCGGCGGATTGTGGCCACCACCAGCTTTTCTTTAGAGCCGAAGTGATAGTGAATTGCGGCAAGATTGACCTCTGCAGTGCGGATGATACTGCGGAGCGATGTTGCGCCAAAGCCCTGCTCGGCAAAGAGTCGCTCGGCTGCATCCAAAATTTGGGTTTGGGTATCGACAGTTTCAGAAACCAATTGATTAAACGTTTGATTTTATGGACCACATTCTATCCGACGATAACCAAGACTGGTCACCGTCGATATGTTCAGAAATATATTGCGTTGTGTTTCCTCATCCGCTTTAATTAAAACATGTGATTGAATCATATGATTCATACGTTCGTTTGATAGATGCTTGAGGTTGCGATCGCAATGAGTTCTGACCCTGTTTTTCCACCAAACTCGTTGCCAACCGAGTCGGTAAAGCCCGCTCAGCAGCAAGGAACCTGGCCAGCAGCG
>JBCDDJ010000135.1:0-14039 GCA_039180385.1 Cyanobacteria bacterium P01_G01_bin.38
CAGGCGGGGGGCCGATAATCTCGATTTAAGCCGCGATCGACATATCCCACCACAGGGGATAATTCTTCTACTCGGGTTTCCCCTTTCAAAAACGCTCTCAATTGAGTTTCCCAATCATGGGGGTAATCTCGAATGATGGGGTGTTTGACCACCATTGATTGGTAGTCCTCCCGATTGAGATCAACAATCACATCCAGACTGAGAATCCCCAACGGGCGCACAAAAATGCCGGTGGCTGCGATCGCAAACTCCCCATTCACCTGGCTTTGTTTGAGCACCGCGACAAAATGGCCGCCTCTAGGAACGTCATACATCAAGTCGCTGGGGTCTTTTACGGGTTCAACTTCAACGTTATAGCCCTGGGTCAGACCTTGCTCTAAGGTGACATCCTCATAGTCTTGCTCGGGGTGGGGTAGATAGATCGTAAACTGATGGACATCCAACCAGGGATTGTGGACCGCATCGTTTGTGAGTTGTTTCCAGGCGTTGTACTGCCGGCGCATCTCTTGGCCCACGTAGCTCTCGCTATCGCAGAGATTGATCAGCGCCATATTCAGAACGCACTGCTGGAATTTACTAAACGCGCCTAAAACTAACATGGTTTTATCCTTGATAAGGGTTAATCTTCATCCAAAGCTGGAAAAGACTCTTCAATTTCATACAGCACACTTCTGTGGGCGATAAACCAACTGCGTGTTTCTGGCGTTAATGCGTCCCAAACCAGGTCCAGGGCCACATGGGGCGAGTCATACTGATATTTTTTGCCGAGCGATCGCAAATTTTGAACGACGGGCCTAGGAATGCCAAAATCTAGCCAGTTCACTCTGATGACTCGACTCGACACCCCACCGCTCGGATCATAAATCAGCTGAGCCACTCGAACCAGATCGGCAAAATGGGTGGGCCTGAGCCCGGTGATCTGTTGAATTTCCTGAATGCGGGCTCGATTGGGTTTGATGTTCATAATGTTGTGCTTTGTCATGTGTTGTTTGATGTTTATCACCTGGCGGGCGGTTGGAAACCGCTCCTATCAATGCAAAGTCCGCCTACGCGGACTAGGCGGTAAGATATGCAATGCATCTCCTAACTAACTGCTTTATAATTTCTCACCCGTTTATCTGCCCCGATGCCCAAGATCTTGGCTAGCCAGGGCGGCGGTGATGTGGCAATCGCCTTTTGCAGGTCCGCGAGGATTTCTCTGATGTCACCCCCGGCTTCTATTTTCATGGGATAGATATTGGCTTGGATAACCTTAGCCGCCGCAGGCCCCCCAATAGAAGCCACGTAGAGGACCGGACAATCTCTAATTAAATTGACTCGAAACGCATTTTTGTTGTCGCTAAGATCGGCCTCCAGGGCCGAACGAACCTCAATCAGTTTGATTTCGTCGGTGGACAGTTGGTAGATCAAGTAGCGATGGCAAGACCCAAAGTGTCCGTCTAACTGCTCGGCGGTGTTGGACGCGACGGCGATTCTAATCGAGTTAGGCATATCGCCTTCTTGATAGGGCTCAATGGGCAAGGGGTGGTCGCACTCTCCTTGCTCACCCCACAAGATGCGGACGGCTTCTTTAAAGGCGGCGATATCTTGATTGTCCGCCTCTTCGCCTTCCCATTCACCCTCATCCACTTCGTAAATGTTGCCAAAGGATCTTTTTAGCTGGGTGACGGTCAGGGTGCTGAGGGAGTCTTCGGTGAGCTCATCGTCGAGATTGGTTTGCAAAGCGCCGATTAATTCTCCAACAGAGATGTCCGGCAATACCCTGGCTGCTAGGGCAATCCTGAGGGCAACTTCATTGGAAATAGGTTGGTCAGTCATGGTTTTCTCTCGAAGGGTTTACTGCGGGGGGCGATTACAAAATGAAATCTGTGGATAAGAAATTTGATTTTCGGTTTCTGACAATGTCTGTGATGATGGCCTTATTTAACGGCTGGTCTTTGGCGGCGACCAGGGTGCGAATAGAAAATGAGCGCAGTGCATCTGAGACCGATAGGGTGCCCACGGCTGAGTCCTTGCGCCCGGTGAAGGGGAAGGTATCTGGGCCGCGCTGACACTGGCTATTGAGGTTTACCCGACAGACCTGGCTGACCAGGGGATCGATCAGGTCTGCGATCGCATCGGTATTTTGTCCAAAGATACTCACCTGCTGTCCGTGGTCAGCATTGACGATGTAGTCAATGGCGGTTTCAATGTCGTCGTAAGGCACCACCGGGATCACCGGGCCAAACTGTTCTTCGGAGTAAAGCCGCATGGCTGGTGTAACCGGATAAAGCACAGCCGGGTAGAACACCGATGCAGTCACCTTACCCCCGCTTGGGTTGATCACAGAGGCCCCGTGCCGCGTCGCATCTTTTACCAAGTCTGTGAAATATTGAGTCTTCTCAACATCCGGTAGGGGCGTGATCATCACGTCCTTATCCCAGGGCATCCCGACGGTGAGTTGTGAGACCGCCGCCGAGAATTTTTCTAGAAAAGTATCGACAATCTGTCGATGGACAAACAAAATCTTCAGGGCCGTACAGCGCTGTCCGTTGTAAGAGAGCGTCCCCAGAATGCATTCTTTTACGGTGAGATCGAGATCGGCATTGGGCAAGACAATGGCTGGATTTTTGGCCTCCAATCCGTAAATTGTGCGGAGGCGATTCAGCTTGGGGTGCCGCTTTTTCAGGTCATTGGCGGCCCGACTCGACCCAATAAAGGCAAAGGTGCTAACCTTGCCCGAGGCCATCATTGGCGGGGTAACTACCCGGCCACTGCCATACACAGTATTCACAACCCCAGGGGGAAAAGCCTTTTGAAAGGCGTCTAATAGCGGGGTGCAGAGCAACACCCCTGGACGGGGCAACTTCATCACTACTGTGTTGCCCATGATCAACGCGGGGATCAGTAGCGTAAACGTTTCGTTCAAAGGATAGTTGGAAGGGCCCATGCAAAGTACCACGCCCAGAGGAGCCCGGCGAATTTGCCCAATCACCCCTTCAGAAATTTCAAATCGAGACGACACTCGATCTAAATCCTTTAGGGCATCAATGGTGTCTTCGATGTAGGTGACTGTGCGATCAAACTCCTTTTGCGAGTCTTTATAAGACTTGCCGATTTCCCACATCAGGAGTTTTACGACCTCATCCCGTTTTTCCTGCATACGATAGGCAAAGTCTTGCATATGCTCAATGCGCTGGGCCACAGACAGGGTTGGCCATAGCCCACGGCCTCGATCATAAGCCGCGACGGCTGCGTCTAGCGCAGCGAGAGATTCTTGCTCAGTCAGCAAGGGAAAATTGCCCAGCGTAGCTGGCACTAATCCATCATCGGTCTGAATGTGAATCGGAGACAGAACGGTTTCCATGTCGCCGTTCCAGTGGCGTAATTCTCCGTTAATCAGGTATTCGCGCTGATTGATCGGTGCTTGAAGTTGGAACGCTTCTGGAATGTTATCGGCAGTCGGAAAAATCGACTCGCTCTGAGTCTTTTCTTGATGGGCGGCGGGAAAAAAGAGGGTGTCAATCATGGACTTGGTGTTGATGGGGCTGAACTTGACTGATGAACAAGCGATCGCCGGGGCCTCAAGTCTGAATCTCTCTCAGCCATAGTCAAAGGAAGACTCAAAAACGGGGCACTAGAGAATTTTCTCTGCTCACAGCGTGGGGAAATCAGCAGCTGGACCTGGGGAGAATGGGGAGTACTCCATGACCCAGGGGGGCAAAACAATCAAGCCTTACGGGAGACATCCTTTGCAGGAGACCCTGTCTGGAGATTGAAAACCCTTCCTAAGTCTGGATAATAGCCAACCCACATCTGCTAGTCAGGTGCTGATGACAAAACCCAGGAAACGCCTCTGCTGAAATAAACCCTTAGGATATAAAACCTTGAGAGATTATTAAGTGCTGGGATTGTCGCGGTGATCCACAAGCTATGGCAACTCGGATTTCAGCTGAAATCCGAAAACTCTCTTGTATTCCTTACTTGCCCTAAAACTTACACACTCTCTATTCTCCATTACCGGAGATTTTCAATAAATATTCCGTATCGCTTGATACAAAATGCAACTCTTTTTCGATACAAATATGACTGGATGCCTGACGTCTGTCTATTGAATGCCCAGGGTTTGATGCAAGCGAGCATAGTCTTCAGGGCTGATGCTAAATCGCCCTCTTTCGACGTCCCGCACCCAGCTCTGGCTTTTACCCAGACGTTCGGCCAGGGTACGCTGAGAAAAGTTCTGACGTTGGCGAGCTGCTTTGATAGCACTGCCAGAGAGGGGCGCTGCTTGGGTCGATTTAGCTTGTTTGCGGCGACGCTTGGGCGCACGGCGACGAACAGTTTGCTGCCAGTCTTCTGATAGCTCAAATCCTGAGAGTCTCGCATTGAGCAACCGCTGCCACTTATCTCGGGGGGCCGTATCCGTTAGGCTACGAGCTTGATGAGCATCTTTAACCCAAAACTCGAGCGCCTCGTCAACATCATCGGGAATCTCGACGGCTCTGGCCCAGAGTGGCTGTATATCAAGGGGATAGGTCTCTAGATCAAACTGGGGTTTCAAGCCATAGTAATAAATGGCCTCCAGGTCGCTCTCAAAGGTCTTGAGCAAACGTTTATGTGCCCCCCGCACGGTCGTTGCTTGCCTCAATCGATCTTCTCCATAGGCGATGCGCAGCAGGGTGCGCACCGTGAGTCGATGCTCACCCCCTAGCCGTAGCTTAAACAACAGCCACAGCAGCAGACGGATACTGCCTTCATGCTGTTGCCAGTTGCCCATCACTTCGGTGATTAGAGAATGGGGCAGACTTCCGTACTGGTAAAAGGCCGTCTGGCGACGATAGTCTTGCTTGTTAAGAAAGTGCTTTGCCCAGAGACCGGCTCGAATGGTGAAGCTCAGTCCGATCAGATGGCGACCTCCCTGGGGGCCTTCTTCAAAGTAGTATTCGGTGTCGAGCAAGTGCCAGACCGGGTGCTCGTCGACGGTAAATGGGTTGACTTTACCCTGGCGAGGCCAGTCAAGGGTGACCAGAAGCTGACAAGCTTGATAGACCCAATCCTTGATCAAGGTGAGTTTTTCTAATTTAGTCAGGTCTTTGCGTTTATCAAGTCCCAAGTATTTTTCAATATGCTGGTCATTCAGCACAAAGGATTCTTCCCATGAACAGTCGGCGATGGCCGCATAAGCAGAGAAAATCAGGTGAACGCAGGTGGCGCGAATATCGAATTGGGCAATGGCCGCTGTCGCCGCCTGCTCAGACATTGGCACGGGAGTATTGCTTTCGGGGTCTGTCGCCAGTCGAAATCGCATTTCTCCGCGTCCGCGATGAACGGGGCGCAGGTAGCAGAGCCGGCCATCTGCATCGGCTTGCCAGGGCAGGTGCTGGCGCTGGGCCAAAATGTTGCAGGCTTCCCACATCACCATAGAGGAGGCAAAGGGAGTCGTTTTACCATTGAGAAAGATGTCGGCAATCGCCGCTGGCAAGAGCGTACTCTTGCGACGCCCTTTTTTTGGCACCAGGGGAGATAGCGAGCCCACGTTGCACGATTTTAAGCAGCGAGGAACCTCCAAATCCTGGCAGTCATCGCAGAGGGTCGGATCAACCCAATAGCCTTCCCATTTTGCCTTGGGTTTAATGGCCCCGGTCGGACATTGGGGCCGACAGCTATCGCAGGAGATGCAACCATCTTTGATTGTATAAGCCATAAGCACAGTAGACCTGCCGAGCAGCTTGACAGGTGGGTGAGTTTCTAGCGACTGGTTGAGCGAGACGTTAAAGCTATCTCTAAAGACGACTAATCTCTAAACGCTTTTAGAGAAAGCTTTGCAGGAACCTATAACCTCACGTTATTAGGGATAACAACCTGGGATTCTGCATTTTATGTCATCTGATACGGTTTAATACTTTCTTTAGCTCTTGACGAAACTTATGTTCAGAATGAACTCACTAAACTCAGCATTGTGTTGCTTAGAGCACGGTTTCCTAAACAAAAATAATCAATTCCTGAGATTGTTTCGAAGATGTTGCTGACGATAGAAAAGTCTATGTTTGTTTGCATTTTGTCATATATGTCTCAGGAAAGAGAGTCTCGTTAGATATTTTGGAATATTTGGTATCGAGTTATACGGAATATTCGCTGAAAATCTCCGGTAATAGAGTCTAAGAGAGTGTGTAAGTTTCAATATCAACTATCGCTACGGTTTGATTTAACCTTACGCTCCTGGCTTGATCGCTTGCGCACAAGACGCTTTTCAGCCTAGGGGCGGATATGGCGGCGCTGACGCCGCTCTGTTTGACAACTGCATGCTCACTAAAAACAATGACCCTAACTACAAATCCCCCCTGGTTCTCTGCAGCCGCGTCTGCTCGCACCTTTCTGGTGGCGGCTGCTCAGACTTGGGAAGATACCCAAGCCTCGGAGCAGTATATTCAACAAGCGTTGGGCCAGCCCGATATTGACCTGGATGTGCTGGTGAGTGCCTATCGCTACTACTTCTACAAGAACAACAACGTCATGGCCTTGGAGATGTCCACTACGGTGTGCGATCGCATCCAAACAGCGGAGCAGTGGCCAGCGGCTTGGGATGACCTTAAGCCGATTTTGCTAGCGCGACTTGAGGACGAGATTGCAAGACTGTACCTCAGCGCCTATGCTGCGTCTGGATTGTTGCTGGCTCGCTTAGGGGATGTTGATGCCGCCCAGGCCATTGCCGATCAGATCCAACAAATCGAGGCCAAAGAATTTGGGGCTGAGTTGCTGCTCAATATTCTCAATCCGCCCCCTGAGGAAGAGGATGACTAGCTCATGGCAATCGTAGATTTTTACGAAAAACCAGGCTGTGTGGGTAATGCTAAACAAAAGACGCTGCTACGGGCAGCAGGCCATGTTTTACAGGTGCATAACCTGTTGACAGAGGCCTGGACCCCAGAGCAACTGCGCCCTTTCTTTGAGGAGTGCCCCGTAGCCGGTTGGTTTAACCCCACAGCGCCACAGATTAAGGCTGGAGAGGTGAACCCGCAGCAAGTCAGCGCGGATGAGGCCCTGGCACTCATGGTGAAACAGCCCATTTTGATTCGCCGACCGCTATTACGGGTGGACGGTCGCTGTGCAGCTGGATTTGATTTAAAGGCAATCGATGCCTGGATTGGGCTGGCTCCGAACAGCGATCTCACTCAGGATGTACAGACCTGTCCAACCCGTCAAGCAGACACCTCAAGCAAGTAACACAAAGGAGACCTTTGATGATGATGACGCTATCAACGACCGATGCTGAGACTCTGGCAATGGATTTTTTGATGGGAGATTTGGAAATCCCAGCTGTGGATCAAGACTTCTTTTCTATCCTCTCGGCTCGAGAGACTGGGAGCGACTGGTATGTTGTAGAAATTGGGGTTGAGGGGCTACCTGACAAGTGGGTACTGCAGGTCTTTGATACAGGGATATGCGACCCTTGTTATACCTTTGTCTCTCCGATGCCAGCTGGAGAAGATGCCGATCTAGAAGAATTTCCTGACCAGATTGCTAAAGCGATCGCAACGGAGCGCACTGGACATAAGTAGGTGACCGCCATGATACCCCATTCACTACCCCCCGAAGATTTACCGCCCAAAACGACGACGGCCCTGGATGCCGAGCTTAGAAAACAGTTAGAAATCTCGACCAGTCAGCATTTTTTTGAAGCCTGCGATGGACCCACTCAAGCGCTGTTAATGCAGTGTAGGTGGACCATCAACGTTGCCGAGGTGCTGATTTTGGTGATTTACTGCTCTGATCAGGGCAGAAACTGGCGAGTGTTGAATCATATTGCAATATTCGCTGAGTACCTATCCCAGTTCAGTGCCCAGGCTAAAGTCAGAGTTTACCCCCCGTGCGAGACAGAACCCCCCTTTGATCTGCGAGTAGATGAGCGCTCGGTGCATCGCTGAAAACACTTTGGGGTGCGGGCTTGCCAGTCAGGCTTAGCACCCCGTCTTCCAGCTGGATTATGCTAAACCCAATCGCTACTCACAAAGCTATAGGTCGCACTTTGCTCTTTAAGATATTCGCTATAGTCGGCCAGGTTGTCTAGACCCAAATAGCCCAAAACAATCTCAGCCGCGAACCAGATAAACAGTCTGAGCAGGAGTTGGCGATAGTTAACTTTCATGGGAGTTTGTACGTTAGCAATGGAGTCAGGCGCAGGCCATTTGAAGGCTACGCATGTGGTCAAACAGCTGCCAACAGTAGTGCTCTGGCAACTGACAGGTAATCGCTCCTCGTAAAACCACATTAAAATACCAGTCGTTAGGCGGAATTTCTACGGGTGTTTTTTTAACAACAACATAGGTTCGGACCTGACTATAGCGCTGACCGCCACTTTCAACAGAGATTTGCTCGTGGCGATAGTCCCCCTGATGTACCCGCTCACGCCTGTCCAGGCGATGGCTCAATCGCTGAGGTAGGCGATATAGCACCCCTTGCACCTTACGGGTCGGATCCGGCAAGATATCAAGCGCCCCGCACTTGCGTTTATGAGAATAGTAGTGAAAGCCCAGTCGATGGCCTATCAGGGTGGCAGTGCCGACCACATAGGTGTGGGTGTTTTCTCCCAGCGATCGCTTTAAATCGACGGGACACATACAAGAGCCATAGGCAAAATAGTAGAAAAAAGACTCCGTTGCCTTGTCGGTTGTCTTGGATGGATTAATCTTAGACAGCTTAATCTTAGACGACTCAACCGAGGGTAGGCTCATTCGGTTGAGTTTGGGGTCTACATCGATATCGAGAGTCAACATGACGGCAAGCCGAATCGGCTATCAAGGATCAACAGAGTTAGGGGCTGAGCCCTGTTCAGATGCACAAAAATGTTTCTCGACCAGGGTCGGAAGGCTTTTGAGACTCAGTCGATCGTAGCGATGCTTTCCAGGCATAACGGTCAGGGTGGGTGCCTTGGAACAGCGCTTTTGGCAGCCAGTATATTCGATCTCTACTTGGCCATCGAGCTGATGTGCTTGCAGAATTTGCTCCAACTTAGCCACCAGTTGACGGCCCCCTCGTTTTTGACAACCCGACTTGCGACAAACCAGGACTTTGGCTCGCTTCTGTCGAGCAGCGGTTGGGGGACGCCCGACCACGCGGGGAGAGGCCACAATCTTGGATACTGAAATTGCGGAAGGAGCGGCAGAGGGTGCTGTGAGAGGCGGGTCGTCGCTGCGAGGCGGTAACGGGAAAAGCTGATAGGCTTTGAGCTTGATCACCCCTGCTTTTAAGTCAATTTGGGTGCGACCGATGCAGCGGACTCGATGACCGGGTTGGAGCTGATATTCTCGCAGGGTCGCCCGGAGCTCTTTAGGTAGCTTAATCAATATCTGTTCTTGCTCAACTTCAAGCACAATAGATTTTACCTTGTTCGGGCTTTTGCCGAGATATCCTAAGAAGGTGCCTTCTAGGGTGAACATTCGAGGGGGCAGCTGTTTGGTGTCCGGCATAGGAGATCTCCTGGGAAAGTTAATGTGCGAGCAAGCGAGTTTAATTTAATCGTTTAGCCTGAACCGTTTTGGGAGTTTGAATGGGGTCTTCTAATCCGGTCACCGATAGCTCCCAACCGTTGGCCAGGGTGAAGATTTGGGCATCGTCAACCTGGGTTTGTTTGACGACCTCTTCTTCCAGGTCTTTCTTGGCGACATAGACCATGAGTTTTCCAGAGCGGTCGGTGTGCAGCATGACTTTCATGATGGAGCCTTTGGGTAGGGGAATGGGTGGAGAGGAAAGGGCGAAGGGGGAAAGGGGAAGGAAGAAAGGGGAAGGGGGATTTATGTGGTGGCTATACCTGTGGTTTCGGGTGGGAGCAGGGTGAGGAGTTCATCGACGGTGAGGCTGCGTTTGAGTTGGGTGGAGCGATCGCGAACGGCGTTGAGTAGCGATTGACTATGCAGGGTGTCTAGCTGGATGCCGTGATTTTGTAGAACCTGGTTTAGCAGGTGGCGACCGGAGTGTTTGCCGACGACAAAGCTGCGTTGGCAGCCGACTTCTTTGGGGTCAAAGGGTTCGTAGGTGCTGGGGTTGTGCATGACGCCGTGGGCGTGGATGCCGGACTCGTGGGCAAAGGTATTGGCCCCGACGATGGCTTTCCAGGGGGGGACTGGGCAGTTGACGGTTTTGGCGACAAAGCGAGACAGCTCTAGCAGGTGCTGGGTGCGAATATTGGTTTTGAGCCCGTAGATTTGTTTTAGGGCCATAACGGCTTCTTCTAAGGCGGCGTTCCCGGCGCGCTCTCCTAAACCATTGACGGTGGTGTTGATCGAGGCAGCACCAGCCCGCACGCCAGCAAGGGCATTGGCGGTGGCTAGCCCCATGTCGTTGTGGGTGTGCATCTCTACGGGGATTTCGAGGGCTGCAACCAGCTTTTGGACTTTCTCAAAGGTGGCAAATGGATCGAGAATGCCCACCGTGTCACAAAAGCGAAAGCGAAATGCGCCCCATTCTTGGGCAAACTGGGCCGCATCGATTAAAAATGATTCGTCGGCGCGGGAGCTGTCTTCGCCTCCCACGCTCACCTCGAGGCCATGGTCGTGGGCAAAATTGAGGGCATCTCGAAGTTGTTCAAACATTCTGGCCCAGCGTCCTTGAAACTTGACCTGGATCTGCATATCTGAAACGGGGACTGAGATGTGGATCCGCTTTAGGCCGCAGTGGATGGAGGCTTGAATGTCGGACAGCACCGCCCGGTTCCAACCCAGGAGTTGGGCGTTTAGACCCAGATCTGCAATGGCTCGAATGGATTTGGCTTCGTCTTGACCCATGGCCGGGATGCCGACTTCCAATTCTTGAACGCCGATGGCGTCGAGAAATTTTGCGATCGCAATCTTTTCTTCCAAACTAAAGGCCACCCCTGCGGCTTGTTCACCATCGCGCAGGGTCGTATCGTTGATGTAAATCTGGGGTGGAGTAGTCATAGTAGCCTCCAGGGCGATTAGGAACGGACTCGATCTCTAGCTTGGGCTCTAGCTTGGGGAAGCGTCGTCAATCGGTTTGGGCTGAGACTTTTGGAGGGTTTCAAGATCCTCTGTGATGATCTGGTTTAGAAAGCATTGCAGCCCAAATGCAAAGGCAGTAAAAGTACCTAAAATAGTGAGGGTTGTCAGCATGATCGTAAGCTCCTGATGTTGGGGGAGTGGGGGAGATGGGGAGTGGGTGAGTGGGGGAGATAGGAACGATGAAAGGCTGGCTGCGCGTTTCTCCTGGGGGAGGAAAGGGGTGGGTTGTCCGTGGCCGTTCGTGATCAAGACCCACCCCGGTTGTCAGGTATCCCTTCCGATGAAGAGATTTAAGGTCATTTTAGGAATGCGAAGGTGAGACTGTCTTCGGCCAGGAAATGATCCAGGTGAATGGCCCGCTCTTCTGTGGTCAACAGAATCTGCTCATAGAGATAACGAGTGGCCCGATCACCTACGCTCTCGGCCTGGGTCGCGAGACGGCGCAACAAAGCGATAATCGACTGCTCAGCAGCCAAATCATTCTCAATCATCTGTCGGCAGCCATAGGCCCCTTCGGTCTCGGGGCTAAAGCAGCACAGCTCGGCCAGGGTGGCAAAGGTGCCCGCCGGGATGCCGCCCAGGCCATTTAGGCGCTCAGCGACATCGTGGGCATGTCCTTGAGTGGCTTCGTAGCTTTCTTGAAAGAACTCGTGGATGGAAAGGAACTCTGCGCCTTCTACGACAAAATGATGTTTTTGATACTGTACGTAAATTGCTTGAAAGCTGGCATAGGCCAGATTGAGCCCTTCGCACACAGTGGTGGTCACATCTTTTTCAAGACCGATCGGGTTGTCACCCACTTCACCAAAGGCACGGACGAGAGTTTGAGTTTCGATAGTCATGTAATTGCTCCAATTAGTTGAGGATAATACAGAGAAAGAGACTTTTGCTTGAGCCTAACTTCTGCTTGAGAGGCTAGGTTTTAGGTTTTAGGTCTTTTTTAGATTTTAGGTTTTAGGGGTGGAGCTAGGTTTTAGGGAGTGGAGCTAGGTTTTCTCACCTATCACCTGTCACCTATTACTGACTCCTATCACCTATTACCTATCACCTATCACCTATCACCTATCAGTTCAGTGATTTGTGACGCAGGTAACTTGAGTTCCCCAGCAGCGTTCTAACCAGGCCACTCCGGCTTGACGGGGAACGGTAAACTGTCTGACGACGCTATGCACTTGCATAAGCGCTACGGCGTGATTAACATCAACGCGAAGGGTGCCATCGGCTGGGCACGAACAAGGGATATTGAGTTCTTTCAAGCGGCGATTGATCGACCAGCGATCGCCACGGGACACTGAGATAACTTGGCCCCAGTTTAGAGCGGTGGGTGTAGGCTTATCCATGGGATTGATACTCCAAGGTTGAGAGGGTTGGTTAGGCGAGACTTTGGCTGTTCAAACTTTCTAACTGGGTTTCCAGGGCTTCAATGCGATCCAGGAGCCGTCGTAGGGTGGTGGCTTCTGCATCAGGCAGCTGGCCATGTTCAAGTGGGGTAGCAGTCGTGTTGCATTCGCAGACGTTGCGGCTGGGGATGCCTACCGCGGTGCAGTTAGCCGGGACATCCTTTAAGACAACAGAGCCTGCTCCGATACGGGCATGGTCACCAATATGAATGTTGCCGAGGACTTTAGCCCCCGCGCCAATGACGACGCGGCTACCTACGGTAGGGTGACGCTTGCCGGTTTCTTTGCCAGTGCCGCCCAGGGTGACACTCTGGTAGATCAGGGTGTAGTCACCGACGATGGCTGTCTCACCAATCACAACGCCGATGCCGTGATCAATAAAGATGCCCTTACCTAGCTGGGCACCGGGGTGAATCTCAATGCCGGTGAAGAAGCGAGCCAGGTGTGAAATCAAGCGAGGCAAAAAGCTAACGCCTTGATGGTGCAGCCAATGGGCCAGCCGGTGAGCTGCGATCGCATGTAGGCCAGGATAGCAGCACAACACCTCTAACCAGCCATGGGCCGCCGGATCGCGCTCAAAAATAATCTTGAAGTCGGCCATGAGCGGAAACCGCTGTTGCCAATCGGTCCAGGGCAGCAGACGCTGAATAGAGAAGTAGGTCAGAGATGGAGACATGGCTCTAGGTGGGGCTGTGTTTTCCTGCTTATAGCAATCGCAATTTGAGGGGTGCGATCTCAGCAGCCCAATCCAGATTTACTAAGACGATTGTCTCTGTACTCAACCGCTGAAATCTATACTATTCAGGCGTTTGAAATTCTTCCGAGGGCAGGGTACGGGTATTTTAGCGCCCAGGGGCGGGCATTTCTGAGACCCGGTGCGAGTATTCTGTACTCAGGTAGAAACCTTTATAGATGAAGGCTTAGACGGCTTTTGTTAACGACATTAAAACCGGCGTCTGATGTACTCAAAAAGCCTTTCTTCTGAGAAAAACTCATACCCTCACGATAGAAACTGTAGCAGATGATGCAAAAGTACCTCGATTCACTTCAGCAATCCTTAACAACTTCAGGAGAATTCAGAATTTAGGCGGTAGGCGATGGGACGCAGGGGGTAGGAGATAGGAGATAAGGAGATAGGCGATAGGAGGTAAGGGGCAGAATACGTTCTTGGCAGAGCACACCCGATAGCGTTCGATACGCTTTAACACCGTCTATCCCCGTTACCTAACTCCCCTGGTCTGCCCACTCTCCCTTCCCTACTCTCCATATACCCACCCTCCACTCCCTCTTACCTCTATCTATTCCTCCTATCCCCTTCTCCTATCTCCTATCCCCTTCCCCCTTCCCCTTCCCCCTTTCCCCTATCCATCACCTATCACCCACCCCTTATTACTCGCTCCCCCTTCCCTCTTCCTATTCCCCACTCCCTATTTCCCCTTCCCCTACTCACCACACACTACCCACCCCTCATTTATTTACCCAAACCCGTCCGTATTCCCGTCTAGATATTCCCATTTCAAATTACTTAATATAAAATAGTGAAGTTTGCTACCGATAAATAGAGTGAACTGATAAAACTGATACAGACAAGAAAATTCGCTCCTCAGAGAGACCTCCCATTCTGTATCAGATTTATCGAAACAGA
>JBCDDJ010000136.1:0-14030 GCA_039180385.1 Cyanobacteria bacterium P01_G01_bin.38
TAGCGTGAACCTTGACACATCCTGAAGCGGATAGGATCGAATAGCACGTAGCCAAGTAGGGTTGGCCGAATAGTTGCTGTCAGAGGGTGGGTTTAGAGGGTGGATTTAATCGTCATCATCGTCATCATCATGGCCGCGGCCCCGACCGCGACCATTGCCACGGCTGTTGCCACCATCATCGTCATCATCATGACGCCAACTACCACGACCGCGACCAGGGTGCTCTTGACGGACTCTATTCTCTTGAGTTGTTTCTTGAATAACAGTGTTACCGTCGCCGTAGACCGTCGCGCCCTGATAGGTATCTTGGACCACAGCTGTGTCGCCACGACGATTGCTCCGACCGCGACCATGTCCCCGGCCGGGATGCTCAATATTGACCTGATTAATCACCTGGATAACCTGGTTGTTATTGCCATCAATGATAGCTTCCTGAGTTCCTGTTTGGACGACGGCATCATTGGCCTGGGCGCTAAAAGGCGACCCACATAACATAGCGGCACTTAAAAGGCCGAGCGTACTAGCTTTCTTTAGGATTCTCATACTGCAAAAGTATCTTCAAATCAAGTGCAAAGTGTCATTGCAAGTGCTTCTCGATAGACAGCTTTCTATCCTGATTCCGGTCTGTTGAGAGGTAGGTATCTCAACTTGATGACACCATAACCGACTTGTTTTCTAAAAATCTATTGGGATCGCCGTACAGTTACTTAGACAATTTCCGCAGGACAACTTGCATAAGGTCGCAGCTGCTTTTACGTAAAACCGCAATGCCTGAAACTCCTGATAGGGGTAAGCTGGAACGTAATATATAGGGGTGTCCAATTTCAGTGGATAGCTCTATATAAACGGCAACTTTCGTCTTCATTTAGCTATGCAACGCTGGTCTACAACGCTTGTTTTGTTTTCTGCTCCAGCTTTAATTTGGTCTATATCCAGTACCCATGCCCTGGCCAATCAAAGCTGGGAAGGCCCCGGTCGGATTATTCGAGGCGCGGGCAGGGGGGCTGCGGTGCCCGCCTTGCAACTTGAGACCCAGGCAAATAGGGTTCGATTTTTATCAGGCCCCGATGCCGGTGAGCAAATTGAGTTAGATGATCAAGACTCGGCAGAAACCGAGACGGGGACCTGGCAATTTTCGCGCACGAATAGTCGGCTAGAGGCTACTCTCTATCAAGATGACCCCTATCGTGTCATTTTTTATCGCCTCGAGCTTCAGTAATGGCTGTATTGGATGTTCTCAAACCTGGCATCCTTTTTCTGGGGGGGAGCTTCAGCTTCTTTCTCAGCTTGTTTCTTTCCGAAATTTCGCTAGTCCAAGCCATAGAGTCACAGCTCCAGGACCAGCTGACGGTTTGGCAAAAGTCTAAAACGCCCTTAACTGAGGAGATCGTCTTAGTCAAAATCAAAGAAAGCGATCTGGTTGGGCTCAAAGGGGAACAGGCTAAATATGCAGCCCTGGTGGAGCAAGTGCTAGCAAGTGGCGCGGCAGTGGTGGTGCTCAATCTACTCGATAACTGGACTGCCGATTTTTTAGACCAGCTAAATCCACCTTTACAAAGTTTGGTTGAGACCGATCGCGATCGCATCGTCCTGGTTACCCCAACAGCTCAACAAACCCCAGCCACCCTAACCGAGATTGAGACCTACTACCATCTGCTACCGCCCCTGGTGGGGGATGACATCCGCTCCGCCTATGATGTCACCCAGATTCAAGGCTTTTTTGAGTTTGAGAACAATCGCTCAGGTGCCCTGAGTCCAGCACGTTTAGCCCAGTTTAGCCATCCGTTTTACTATAACGACCCAGCCCAGGGGCAAACCATCGGCACCTTTAAGTCGGCTCCGGCCCTGGCGATCGAAAAATATCATAAAGCCCTCTCCCAAGCCCCTATCGCCTTGCCCAAATGGCCCATTCGCATTCCTTTCCGGGGTCAAACCGAGCCCTTTGTGAGTCTCACCTACGACGAAATTTGTCCGTCGGGTCAGCCCCCTGCTGCACCCGGTGGCCAACCAGGGAAATGTGCGGATATTTCAGCGACACAGTTGTCTCAAACGATACAAGACAAAATCGTTATCGTGGGGTTTATTGCTCCCCAAGATAATACAAAGGTTGTTCTACCCGTGCATTCTCCTTTTGGTGTCTCTGTCCCTGGTTTAGAAGTACAAGCCCACACCTTAGCTGGATTGCTCACCCAGTCTGCCTATCAGATGCCACCTCGCTGGCTAATCCAGGTGATCATTGTGACAGGGGCTAGTGTGATCAGCTCCTTGTGCGCTAGCAAATTTGCCGGGCGATTTCCCCAAAAACGATACTTCTTCTTATTTTTAGGCGGCGCTGTGGTGCTGGTTTACACAGGTGCCAGTTTGGTCTTCTGGTCCCAGCAGGTGCTGATGCCGATCGCGTTGCCGATTTTGACCTGGCTGATCACTGGCACCGTCATCCAGCTGTGGCTGCTCTATCAGATTCAGCAATCACTGATTGCCCAGCAGCGGTATGAAATCGCCCAGCTTAAATCCGCCGAATCAGGGGCCGTAATTTTGCAAACCCGCAAGCTCCTCCAGCGGATTGCCTCAGGGATTCACGACGGCCCCTTACAAGAGCTGCGGCTGGTGATGGACAAATTAGAACTCGAAGTCAACACCGACCCCGACACCGTCGTCGAAAAGCTCTCCGACGTGGGCATTGAGATTCGCAACTACCTGCAAAATATTCGCCGCATGGCCGATGCCCTCAAAGTTACCCCAGAGCTGAGACAAGGATTAGCCACTGGCATCACCACCCACTTACAGCATCTCAAAGAGTCAGGCACCTTAACACTGATGGTGTATCAAAACATGCAAACCCTGCCAGAACCTAGCTTTAATAGCCAGTGGATCGATGCCCGAGAAGACATTTTCCAATTTTTTCGCGAAGCCATTGCCAACGTCATTGCCCACGCCCAACCCCCCCATGGTCATGCCACCCAGCTCAAAGTTAGCCTGATGACCAATTTACCCCAATGCAGTCTAATCATCGAAAATGACAACGCCCCAGCCGCAAAGGTCGTCGAAGATTTTTATCGCCGTGGCGGCTATGGCATCAAAATGATGGAAACCGTCGCCAGGAGCTTACCTAACGGCACCTGGACATCAACCGTACTACCCGCAGGCGGATATCGCGCTGAGCTAAGTTGGCAACACCAGTTTACCCAAGAGGGCTCGTATGATTTATCGACGATTTGACCCACCCCCCTCTACCCTTTACCCTTTACCCAAATGACCTCCTCCTACCTCGTCATCGAAGACCACCCCGAAGTCGCCCAAAATAACTGTCTATCCCTGCAAAGTTTAGACCCTGAAGCTAAATGCACGATGGTCGCAACACCAGCGGAGGCAATCGCCCATTTAGCTGAGCAAGTCCCTAATCTGGCCGTAGTCGATTTACAGTTTGGCTCCGCCAGTGGAGAACAGTCAGCCCAGGATGGCCTACAGTTGCTTAAACATATCTTTGACCAATATCCGCTGCTCAATATTTTGGTCTACACCAGTGAATACAGCTATCTCAAACCCCTGACGCCCTTGATTAGCAACCATCGAGGTGGGTTTGTGGTCGCCAGCAAAATGGAGCGTCGCAAAGTCTTTGTAGAAGGCGCTAAAAGTTCACTGTCCGGGGAGCTAAGGGTGCCAAGAGATCTGCGCAACGACCTCAATCTGAATGAAACCGATCTGAAGGTTCTAGAACTGCTGTGCAAAGCGTCTCTGTCAGACAAGTCACTGGCCGAAGAACTCAAGGTCAGTCTCAAAACGGCCCAAAACTACATTCAGCACCTTAAGGTCAAACTAGATGTTGACTTAATGGACAAAAAAAGCACTAATTCTCGAGTGTCTCTTTGCATGGAAGCGATTAAGCGCAAGTTACTGATTTTGTAGAGTACGCTGCGTCGGGATTAATATTGCGATTGTAATCGGTGGGCAAGCCCAGGGTTTAGAGCCCTAGCGTAGCAAAGGCTAATTGGGATTTTATTTTATTGAGATAAGCTAATTTAGTGCAGTTTATTGGCTTGCATAGCCCTTCATAGAGGTGATCAAACCGCTACTGCCAACTCAGCTTACAGCTTAATCATGACAAAAGATGATATTCTAGTTACAAACTAATCTCAATAAGACTAGGGTAGAGTCATGGTCTCCAATCCCATGCTTGCGACCTTTACGAAAATCTGTCTGTCGGGCATGATGCTTGCGTAAGACACCATCCGCCTGCCGCTGTTGAATCAGGGCCAGGTCAACATAGCTGCGGATCAACCCGCTCCAGCCCTCTTGGGTGAATTGCCCTCTGGGAAGGCATTAGCTCCATCAGAACTGCCTTCTCAGGGTGATCCCGGTGAGACGCTATTCACAGATTCCAATCTGGATGCAGATATCATCAGCTTTAACCTCAACAAAGAATCCAGGCTCCAGAAGCGCCCAGAGCTTTGACAACATATAGAGAAACGTCAGTAGGAGAGCGGAATAATCTCTCCATCCTTTCTGCAAACGGCTAGAAACCTTTAAAGGATTTTCTCTGAATTTTCAACCCTCAGTTAGGTCGCGATAGAACTGAGGCTAGTCCAGGAAACGGGTATGGGCGTAAATAGACCGATACAGACTCTCGAGTTCGACGGTTCCTTCCCAACCGTAGACAGACAGAACACCGATATTTCCTTATGCTGAAATCTCTTTTACGGCAAGCGCTATTTTACAGCCCTGGGGGGTTGTGTACGTCAACATTGTTAGCAATTGGGGGGGTAGGTGCGATCGCACCCCAGGCTCAGGCACTCTCTTTTGTCACTGACCGCTCTGCTCTAAACGCAACCGATCAGCTTGACTGGTCAGAGGTTAGCACCACCGTAGGGCCAATCACAGACTTACTATCGCCAGCCGATCCGTCAATTTTCTTGCCGAACACCTTCGTCGCGACCTCTCAAACAGGACAGGGGGTAACGGTTGAGATTCCACCCACCGATTTACCGGGTGTGCTATCGCCTTTCGTTTTTCAAACAACCTCAGGAGACGGTATCGAAACCAACTTTGCTAAAGGTGACTATATTCTCTTTACTGGGTCAGCTTTAGGGCCACCGCCCGCGACGGGTAACCCAGGGCCGATTACGCTCACGTTTGCAGAGTCGGTGTTGGGGGCCGGAGCCCAGATAGCAGTTGGTACTACCTTCAACTTTACTGCTACTATAACAGCCTTTGATGAGCAGGGTCAGGTGCTAGGCAGTTTCTCCGCGCCTGGAACGGCTTCTGAAGCACTAGACAACTCGGCACTCTTCTTAGGCGCTATAGATGAGCAGCCCAGAATCGCCAAACTCGAATTCAAAGCCTCTGAGCCCACCAGGCCCATTGGCATCAACCAGCTTGGCTTGGTTACCCATGGAGCAGATACTGCCATTGCCGAGCCCTCTATGTTGCTCGGGATGCTAACGCTCGTAGCACTGGGGCTTTGCCGCGCTCATCCACATACTCTATGAAAACTGACTGGACTGTAAAGCAACTACCCACCTTTTTAAGCGGTATCTGTCGTTCCAAGTTGTCTAAAATCTCTGGGACCTGTCTTTTGAAAAGTGATGAGCAAGCGTTTTTTTGGAGACTAGTCATTGAGACCAGCGCTCGGCTACTGGCAAGTTGATACACAATCTCTTGCTGCGCTTGAGATAAGCGATCAAAGTGCCAATTTAAGCAGCTGCGAATTTTGCCAAATACGATCAGGTCCTGTTGTAAAAACGCAGATAAACTACCATCAAACCGCCGTAGGATGTGTCTGGCAGCAGTTTCTAACAGCATAGGATTGCCACCGTAGATAGAGACTAACCTCTCCCAATCTTGGGGTGAGCCGTCAAAAGCTAAGTCGCGATCGCACCCAATCGCTTGAAAAATTCTCTGCACAGCTGCTGTATCTAGCCCGTTTAGGGTAAGCGATCGCACCGGATACAGCCCTTCCATATCTTCGATATCTCTTAGTCTTTCGCGGCTGAGCAACAGCGTACAGCTTTGATGCGCCGTTTCACCCAGTCGATGAATCAGATCTTCATACGCTTCGTAGCCCGGTTGATAACACCCGGCACAATCCCCCCCTTGTAAAATTGATTCAGCGCCATCCAAAATCAGCAAACATCGATGCTGTTTCAAATAGTGAAAAAGCAGGTCAATTAAATCTTGTTGGGTTTGGGGCAAACGGGTTTCTCGGTGATTTGAGAGGACTGTAATGAGTTCGCTCAGCAAAGCTTGGATGGGCTGTGCATTTAGCCGTCGCCATATCAGATAGTGAAATTCTTCTCGAACAAAGCTCGTCAGCGGCAAGCTGACCCTATCTAAGGCACCTCTGACAAGACGAGTTTTACCGATGCCTGTAAAGCCAACGATGCTGATCAGACGACAGCGCTCTTGAACTATCCAACCTTCCAACGTTTTGAGTTCAGGTTCTCGTCCATAAAAGGTGGGCGCTTCTGGGGCGTTACCCCAGTCTTCTCGCAGATAGCTATTCGTTTCGGCAACCTCTTCAGGATGGATGGCGAGCGCCTGACAAAAGGCAATGAAGCTGCGATCGCGAATGGCAATCCCTTGCAAAAATCGCTCCCAGGTCGGCAGACTACAGCCATATGCATAAGGCCCATCCAGTTGCCAACTGCCGTCGGGCTCAAGAATTTTACTGGCTTCTACTAGCCATCTGTCATCGCAAACTTTCCAACCCTTCTGGCTAATGGCCTGTTTAATCTGTGCAAGCCCCTTTCGAGAAACTTTTAGAGAGGGCATAGGTATTTCTGTTAAATAGTGGACTCGGGTGCGGCAGGCGTCACGATGCCTTCGGCTATCGCATGACTTTCCAGACAAGTCCCACTCACAGGTTGCTCGGCGCGCACGGAAGTCAGGTACGAATATCGCAAACTACGGTATCTGGCCCCTCGATAGGTCAACATGGCAAAGCCTGTGACAGTCGGCGGATGCTGAATCTTGCGAAATGACAGTTTAGCACCGCGATAGGTGCCAGTTTCTGTAGACGGCACAGTTGTTAGCTCAATTGACTGGGGCTGATATTGAATGCCCCGGTAAGTCAGTTTCACAGCAGGCTCTCCTGATAAGACAAAGTGTGTTGAGGCCTAGGAGCCTTGGGAAAACAACGAATCAATTCGTCTATTCCGACTTGCTCAGTCCTCATGTGTTCATTCAACCGGACGACTGACTGAGTTCGCGCTTAAGAACGACTGACTTGGCACTGGTTTATGACTGACTTGAAGTCAGTTTTTTCCTAACTTTGATCCGTTTTGACTGATTTCGTTCTGACTTTGATGCGTTCTGACTTTCGTATTTTATGATTGAGTCATTGGCGATGTGAGGTCTGTATGTCTAGATCGCTCAGGGTTCAAAACAGCTGCATTAGCAAGGTTAAACTGGCACTCAAGCGCAACGGTTTTCCTAGCCAACGCGCTCTGGCTGAGGAGGCAGGCTTTGCCCTAGCTACCGTCAGCAATTTTATGACCGGTAAGCCTGTTGACTATTCGACTTTTTCAGAACTCTGCCAAAGATTAGCGTTAGATCTCAGAGAAGTTTCTACATTGGGGTGTCCTGATTTGTCATCCCAAATAACAGATCAGATGACAGAAGAGATTCCTGACACACCTCGACCAAGCGATGTTACCCAAGACACATCCCCTCGCTATCCCAACGGTTCGGTGCCACTTGGCTCCCGCTTTTACCTAAAGCGCACGCCTTTTGAAGATCAGATCTATCGAGAAATTAGAAAGCCAGGGGCGCTAGTCCGGATCAAAGCACCCAGAGAGATGGGCAAGACTTCGCTGTTGATTAGAGTACTCGACTTTGCTGGACGTCTAGGTTACCGCACTGTCAGCCTAAATCTAGAGCAGGTTGATCAGGCGATTTTGAGCGATCTGAATCAGTTTTTGCGCTGGCTATGCGCTAACGTAGCTCGTGAGCTACAACTGCAGCCCAGACTCGATGAATATTGGGATGAGGATCTAGGCAGCAAGATTAGCGCGACCCTATATTTTCAAGACTATCTAATAGCCTCCGCTGACACGCCCTTTGTCTTGGCATTAGATGAGGTCAATCAGGTTTTTGAGCATCCTCAAGTGGCGAGAGACTTTCTCCCATTGCTGCGCTCCTGGTACGAAGAAGCCAAGACGCTGCCAATTTGGCAAAAGCTTCGCCTGATTGTGGTTCACTCGACGGAAGTTTACGTTTCTCTTCAGCTTAATCAGTCACCGTTCAATGTAGGGCTGCCAATTCAGTTAAACACGTTTAGTCAAGAAGAGGTCAAACAATTAGCTCAGCGCTATGGACTCAACTGGGAAGATGGGAATGAATCCAGTCAGCTGATGGAGATGATTGATGGACATCCTACGCTAGTCCATATAGCTCTCTATCAGCTGAGTCGTGGGGAGATGACGCTAGCGCAATTATTAGAAACAGCTCCCACAGACAGTGGGATTTACCGTCATCACTTACAGCGACACCTTATAACCTTGAGAGAACAACCGGAACTCGCAAGCGCTTTTAACAATCTTATTAACGCTACTGAGCCCAATACGTTGGATCCCATCGTAGCTTACAAGCTAAGCAGCTTAGGTTTGATTAAGCAATCAGGTGATAAAGCAAGCATAAGCTGCAAGCTATATCAGCGTTATTTCAAAAATCAAAGGAGATGAAATGAGTGCTATCAATAACAATTCGCAGCAGTGTGAAGAGCTCATCAATAACTGTGAGCCTATCGATGCGAATGATCCAGCCTATGAGCAAATCCTCAAGGACTTACAAGGGGGAATAATTAAGAACTACGGACGAAACTACTCAGTATATATCTTCATTCAGTTTGATGAAGATAATGAAAATAAGATAAATGAAGTAAAACGATGGATTAGAGATGAAGTCGCAGGTGACATTACATCCACGTTTATTCAACTTGAGGATACGCAAAATTTTAGAGAAGCAAAAATAAGCAACTCTAGCTATTCAGGAAAACTGTGTCAAAATTTTTTCCTGTCTTATCAGGGCTATAGAGCACTTGGATACAAATTAACCAATCCAACGACTGGGGGAGATAAATTCAATGATATTCATTTTGAAAATGGTATGAAGGAGGAGTGGAAACGAAACTATTGCCTGGATAGCCCTCCAGACGATTATTGGTACAATCCTCCAGAAGATTGGGATATAGGCGGTGAGCATCAGATTCATGCCTTAATTTTACTAGCTCATGACGATCTGAAAGAGCTAGAAAATGAGGCCAATGCTATTTTTGACAAAATCGGAAACATCGGAAAGATTTTGGCTTGTGAGCCGGGATATGTGCTCAGAGAGCATAATAATCAAGCCATAGGCCCTTTTGGTTTCGCGGATGGTATCAGTCAGCCTCTCTTTTTAAAGAAGGATTATGATAACTACAAGGACAGGCACTACACTAGCCAATGGGAGCCAAAAGCTAGCCTAAATCTGGTTCTTGTGAAAGATCCTTTTGGCGAGAAATACAGCTATGGCAGCTATTGTGTTTTCCAAAAACTTGAGACAAACTACGACTGCTTTGAAAAGAAAGTACGCGAACTTTCAGTAAGGCTCGGAAGTAATTACGAAAGAGCTGGTGCCTTAGTTTTTGGGCGCTTTAAGAATGGAACACCCCTTGCGATTTCAGACCAACCTAATCAAAGTGGGGATAGACACAGCTTCAATTATGCTGATGATCCTGAGGGAAGAAAGTGTCCTTTACATGCACATATTCGGAAGGTTAATCCTCGCCACGATGATGAAGCTCAGATAGATGATCGTAAAACAAAGAACCGAATTTTTCGTGCGGGGATAACGTATTTTGACGATCCGAAAGCACAATCAACACCAGGATTGAGTACCTCCCAGTTATGCTTCAATAAACTAGACTACTTGAAAGAGGTAAATTGTCGGCCATTAGAAGAAAATATTGCAAACATCAGTGGATTGCTGTTTGTGAGTTTTCAAAGCGATATTCAACTTCAGTTTTTAACTCAGCAAAAAAATTGGGCAGATAATAGAAGATTCCCTCGAGAGGAACAAACAGGAGAATCTATCTATCTCGATCCCGTTATAGGTCAGCCTTTGACCAAAGGCTTTCAAAGCGTTCCTGAACCACAACAATGGACAGAAACTTGGGGGCAAGATGACTTACACTCTTACTCTTTTTACGGTTGTGTAAAAAATAGGGGTGGCGAATTCTTCTTTGCTCCCAGCGTTAGTTTCCTCCAAAACCTGTCTTAAGCTACTCACAAAATTAGGAGATGCAATCATGCCAGCAACAAGCTCACTTCCAAGTTCGAGAGAAAATTGGGCCCAAATCTTCGCCTTCGCTTGGCTAGAATCGAATCAAGATTTTTCAAAGGAACTGAGGAGAGACCCGAAAGAAACAATAATTGAACTTGCAAAAGGGACAAGCGGCAAGTATAAGCCGCTACTCGACTCGCTTGAAAGTGATACAGCGGACCTTGTAGTAGATGCCGCCAACGAGATCAAAAAGAAAACGGATGATACACCTTTGGCAGCGTATAGTGGCTATCTGCCGATTCCCAATAGTCCCTTTAGAGAAGAGTTGTTGAAGGAATTAAACGAAGGAGATTTAGAAAAATTGCTAGATAGAGGAATAGAGGGTATACTCCAATTTCAGGAAAAAAAAGAGCTATGGGCGGAGATATTGCTCAGAGTTTGGAGAAATTCAGACGAGTTAAAAAAAATTAGACAGGAGCCATTAGAGGGCCTAAGCAGTCTTCTTGGAGAACAACAGGCGAGAGAGTTGCAAGATAGCGAGTACGGCATCATACCATTACCGAATCGGCCAAGAGGTCTAGGCACTCTAACTATAGAAGATCTAGCAGATTTTCTTGGCGATCAAGACAATGCAGATCATCTAGGAGGAATATTCCTCGTGGCAACTTGATAAGCTTGGGCCCTCCAAATACCCTATTTTGGCCCACGAGAAGGGTTTCAGATAGGTTCCGGATAGGCTTTTAGCTCAGTTCGGTAGGATTTGCTTTTTTCATTATCTTCAAAGATGCTCCAATGAGGTTTAGAAAGTGTTTTCGTGTTGAGAACATAGAGCAAGAAGCTACATTTCTTCTAACAGAAAGAAATTCTACTTTGCTCTGCAAACAACTACTTCAACTGCTAAGTCCCTTGATTGATGGACATCACACAGTTGAGGAAATTATTAAGCAAATCCAACCTTATCTGCTAACACAAGCAACATCTGGAGAAGAGAAAATCGTTGCCCTTGCTCAAGTCCAATATGCTCTAATGCATCTAGAACGCAAAGGCTACATTGTCAAGGGCGACGATACTCTGCCATCAGACTTGACAATTTTCTGTGAGCATTTAGGCATCGATCCAAAAGATGCTCACAGAAAATTGCAAACCACAAGAGTGGTAGTGAGCTCCCTGAGCTCTCATATGCCCATTTCTCAATTCAGGGCTACTCTGGAATCCCTGCATATTCAGGTATCTGATAAAGCAGATATAGACAACGCAGACATAGAAATTGTCCTGACCGATGATTATCTGAAAGATGGTCTTGATGCTTATAATCAACAAGCGTTAGATTCGTCTCGCACTTGGATGCTGGTTAAACCTGTCGGATCGATTGTTTGGATCGGACCCATATTCCAACCAGGTAAGACAGGCTGTTGGCAATGCCTAGCTCAGCGATTGCGAGGCAACAGGCCTATTGAAGGATTCATTCAAAGGCGAAAGAAGCTTTCAACTCCATTCACTCCTCCCCTCGCTTCCCTATCTACAACGGTGCAAACAGCGCTAGGAATGGCAGCAACGGAAGTCTTCAAATGGATCGTCCAAGGAAAAAATAAGCAGTTGGAAGGGGGTTTGGTCACTCATGATACGGTCTCTCTAGAAACGCGAAACCATGTTCTAGTTAAGCGCCCTCAATGTCCATACTGTGGTGACAAAGAAATCGGACATTTGAATGGCAAACCTTTGCCTGCGGTTTTAGGTCACCGAAAAAAGTCTTTTTTAGCAGCTGGTGGGCAACGACTATCATCTCCAGAAGAAACGCTAAAACAGTATCAGCATCACATCAGTCCAATTACAGGAGTTGTTCGAGAACTTCTGAAGATTAATCAAGGATCAGCTGATTTAATTCATACTTATTCAGCCAAACATCATTTCGCTACCCTGTTTGACGATCTAGATGCCTTACGTCAATACACCATAGGCAGGAGTGGAGGAACTGCACAAACTGACTTGCAAGCCAAATGCAGTAGTTTTTGTGAAGCAATTGAGAGATATTCCGGTGTCTTTCAAGGAGATGAGATCAGGCAAAAAGGTAGCTATCGAAAAATGCAGGGCAAAGCCATTCACCCTAATGCCTGTATGAACTTCAGTCAGGCACAATACCAAAATCGTCAAGCCTGGAATGATAGTCATCCTGGCTTTTCTGATTCGTTTCAAAGAGTTCCAGAACCCTTTGATGAAGAAAAAGAGATTGAGTGGACGCCTGTTTGGTCTCTCACGCAACAGGACTTCAAATATCTGCCAACTGCCTATTGCTATTACGGCTATCCCAGCGCGTTTAAGGCTGACTGCTGGGCTGATTCTAATGGATGCGCGGCTGGCAGTGTGTTAGAAGAAGCAATCTTGCATGGATTTATGGAGCTGGTAGAGCGAGACTGCGTAGCCCTATGGTGGTATAACCGTCTTCAAAAACCAAGTGTAGATTTAGATAGTTTTGACGAGCTTTATTTTCAAGCGCTGAAACGTTACTATCAAACGCTTCATCGAGACTTTTGGATTTTAGATATTACCAGCGATCTAGGTATTCCTGCTTTTGCGGCCATCTCTGGGAGCACAGATCGCGAGACAGAGAATATCATCTTTGACTTCGGTGCTCATTTTGACCCCAAGGTGGCTATCTACAGAGCCTTAAACGGCATGAACAAAATACTCCATGCTGTATTAGCCGCTAATCCTGACGGTAGCACTCGCTACGCCTCATCGATGTCTCAGACAGCCATGAACTGGTGGAAAACAGCAACGATCGAGAATCAACCCTATCTAACGCCCAATGAAGGCATTCTTCCAAAGGTCTATTCTGATTATCCGCAACTCTGGAGCAACGATTTGCTTGAAGATGTCATGACCTGTCAACAAATCGTCGAGCAAAATGGTATGGAACTGTTGGTTCTAGACCAGACTCGTCCCGACATCGGCTTGAAAGTGGTTAAAGTTATCGTTCCTGGATTGCGTCACTTTTGGAGGCGCTTGGGACCAGGACGACTTTATGAGGTGCCAGTAAAATTGGGTTGGCTAAAAGAACCCTTCCAGGAGGATCAACTCAATCCATTTCCCATGTGGATGTAAAGTTTTCTGATCGCTACTCTCAACCTCCGATTACCCATGCTCAATCAATACCCTATCATTGATGCAGATACCCATGTAATCGAACCACCCGATATGTGGGGAAAGTATCTAGAACCTGAATTTAGACGCTTTGCGCCTTCGCCAGATCTGACTATCAAGGGTGAATCACTCCTGTATAAATACTCCGATCGCCTCCGCCTCGAAGGAGCCAAGCAAGTTAGCGAGGCTTATCCTCTGTCTTGGTACAGCGGCTTTGATGCAGAGTCCCACGTGAGGGCGATGCAGCAAATGGGGGTTGATATCGCTTTCCTCTATCCAACCTATTTCTCATGGATTGGTGCTGTAGATACAATGCCCGCTCAACTAGTAGGGGCATTTGTTCGTGCATACAATCGTTGGCTACGAGACTTTTGCAGTTATGATCCTAAAGTCCTTCGCGGCGTGGGGGTTGTGAATCTGCACGAGCCTGAAGAAATGATCTCTGAATTACAGCAGATCGCTGATTTTGGCTGGAAAGCGGTCTATCTGCGTCCGAATCCTGTCAAGGGTCGATTGCTCAGCGACTCTGTCTATGAGCCATTTTGGCTGAGGTGTGAAGAATTAGACATTGCCGTCAGTATTCACGAAGGAACCCACAGTCGCCTGCCCACGGCGGGAGCCGATCGCTTCAA
>JBCDDJ010000137.1:0-13950 GCA_039180385.1 Cyanobacteria bacterium P01_G01_bin.38
AGCGGATCAAACGGTTTTGCAATCGTCGCCCGAATGCCCAAGTCCTCATAGCGACGCCGATCGGCGGCCTGTACCTTAGCCGTCAGCAAAATTACCGGAATCTCTTGGGTCACCGGATTGGCCTGTAACGCTTGGAAGGTGGCTACCCCATCCATATCTGGCATCATTACATCGAGCAAAATTCCATCGGGCTGCATTTTTTCAGCCGTGGCGATGCCCGCCGCGCCAGAGTCAGCTGTTAGCACTGCCCAGCCACCGACTGTCTCCAAGCTAATTTGAGCGACTTCTTGAATGTAAGGTTCATTGTCGATGATCAAAATTTGCTTAGGGGCCATGGGGGTGTCTCCTGGAGAGTCTCCTGACGAGCGGTTAAGGGGATGCATGGGCAACGGAGGGTTTGTTATCTGACGGGGGTAAATATTGGGGCAGGGCAAAGAAAAATGTGCTGCCTTTGCCGGGCTGGCTCTCGACCCAGATGTGGCCGCCATGTTGTCGAATAATGCTACGACAAATCGAGAGCCCCAGCCCAGTGCCCTCATTAATGCGCGCATCGGAGGAGTCGGCCTGTTGAAAGCGCTCAAAAATAGCTTCGAGTTGGTCGGGGTGAATGCCGCGCCCCTGATCGCTGACGGCAATACACACATAGGGCGTATCGCTGATAGGCATGGTGTTGGAGTCGGGGAGTTGGTCGGCGGTCATTAGCTCGGCGGTGACCCAAACAGACCCCCCGGCCTCTGAAAATTTGATGGCGTTGCTAAGTAGATTGGTCAGGGTTTGTAAAATCCGATCAGGGTCTGCCCAAATTTGGGCCTCAATCGGGGAAGAGAGCAGCCAAATTTCTCCCTTATCGGCCAGGGGATACATGGTATTGATCGCCTGTTGAAACAGGGCGGCGATGTTGCAGGCTTCTTTGATGACTTTGAGTTTGCCCGCCGCGATCCGTTCTACATCGAGGACGTCGTTGATCAGGCGGACCAGCCGTTCGGTGCTTTTGGCGGCAATCTCGATCAGGCGATGTTGTTTGTCGGGCTGGTTTTGGAGCATACCGCTGGCGAGCATCCGCAGCGAACCGTGGATAGAGGTCAGCGGGGTGCGCAGTTCGTGGCTGACCACTGAGATAAACTCGTCTTTCATGCGCTCAATTTGCTGGCGCTGGCTAATGTCTTTAAAGGTGATCACCGCCCCGACGATGACGCCGTTCTCTCGGATTGGGGTGCTCATGTACTCTGCCGGAAAAGTATCGCCATTCTGGCGCAGAAACAGGGTGTCGGTGGCCTGGTAGACGCTGCCGTCCTCCAGGGAGGCATAGATTGGGGTCAGGGCGGAGTGGCCTTCGTCGGGCTCGATAATCACCAGGCTAATGGGTTTACCGACTAAGGTATCGACGGGATGCCCCAATAATTTGCTGGCGGCCTGGTTGGCAAACATAATCTCGGCGTTGAGGTTGAGGCCGCACAGCCCCTCGCCCATGGAATTGAGGATCAGCTCATTTTGTCGCCCTAGGCGCTCTAGATTGGCTTCGGCTTGCTGGCGTTCATTGAGTTCGCGCTGAAGCTGTTCATTCAGACGCTTGAGGTCGGCGGTGCGCTCGGCGACCCGTTCTTCTAACTCGTCTTTGGCGACCTGCAAAACCTGCTCGACCCGTTTACGCTGGTTGAGCTCGCGCTGAATCTGTTCGTAAAGCTCGGACTGTTGGATTGCGATCGCAAGCTGGGTGGCTAACTGATCGAGAAACGTAATCTCAAGGGGCTGCCACACCCTCGGCTTTGCACACTGGTGAACAATCAGCAGACCCCATAGGGCATCGCCCTGCAAAATTGGCGTGATTAAGGCCGCCCTGGCTTGAAAATGGGTCAACCAGCTCATCGGACAATCTGTGGCCTGGGCAATATCGTTGATCACAGAGCCTTGTCCCTGCTGATATTGAGCCAAAAATTGAGTTTGGAGCTGCGGATCGCGGATTTGTAACCCTAGCGTGGCAGGCCACTGCTCAGAGGCCAGCGACTCGACCACGACCAAGCCAACCCAGTTGGGCTTAAATCGAAAAATCAAGGCCCGATCGGCCCCCAGTAGCTGTCGGATCTCAGTCACCGCTGTGGTCAGAGTGGCTTGCAAGCTCAGTGAGTTATAAATCTGGCGAGCCGTGGCCCCCAGCAGTTGCTCAAAGGCGACCTGCTGCCGCAAAATATCTTCGGCCTGCTGCCGATTGGTGACATCGATGCCCGTGCCAACCACATATTTCAGCCGATCCTGACTATCTAATAGCAGGGTGTTAGACCACGAAATCAGTCGCCGCTCCCCGCTGCGGGTGATCCAGTGATTTTCAGCAGACGGCGCTCGTTGCCCAGACTGCAGTTTTTGCAAAATGGCTTTGACCGCTTTCTGTTCTTCGGGGGGCACAAACAGCTCCCAGGCAAAGTGCCCTTGCATTTCGCTGAGGCGATAGCCGGTTAAGGCTTCACAAGCTTGGTTACAGGTCAAAATCTGACCCTCTGCATTGAGCACCACCACCAAGCTATCAATGCTGTCCAGGACCATCTCAACGAAATCAGGTCCCCAGTCTAGGTGAAATCGTTTAATTTCTGCGGGGTCGAGCATGGGGGCGGGAAAGTTGGAAAGGGAAGGGGAAGGGAGGGGATTGCGAGTTATAAAAGTTAAAAGTTAAAAAATTTAAGCATTTGAATATGTCTCCTCTGTGATATTCCTCTTGCTGAACCTATTCTCAATCCTGAACCTTCAACTTTTAACCTTGAACCTTTAAGCCTTTAGAACCGACTGTGGTTGTGGTTCGGCGATCGCAATACTCCCTGGACCTTGGGATTTTGCTTGTTGCAGGGCTTCCTCTGCGGCTTTGTACAAGGCATGGGGGTCACTGCCGCTGGTAGGGAACTGGGCGATACCTGTGCAGAAACTTAAGTGAATACTGGGTTCGTAGGTGGCTAGCAGCGGATGCTCGGCGAGGTTTTGAGTCAGGGCTATCAAACGCTCTTTCGCGTCTTGGACGGTCATGCCATACATGCCAATCACAAATTCTTCACCGCCCCAGCGTCCGATGATATCTTCGCGTCTAAAAAATTGCGAGAGTCGCCGCCCCAGCTGACGCAGTAGACTGTCGCCGGTTTCATGGCTGTAGCTTAGATTAATTTTTCGGAGTTGGTCCAGGTCGATCAGCACCAGGGCAAAGGGTTGCTCATAACGCATGGCCAGGTTGAGCTGCACATTCAAGTCTTGGGTCGATTTTTGTCGATTGAGGACCCCCGTCAACGGGTCTACATTGGCCAGACGCTGCAATAGCTTGACCCGCTCTAGTCGATTGAGAATCCGTACCATTAACTCCGGTCCGGTGACGGGCTTGCTAACAAAATCATCGGCCCCGACGGTAAACACCTGGGTGACTCGATCGACGGTGGTATGGGCTGTTAAGAAAATAATCGGCAGTGTACTCCAGCGGGGATCGGTGCGCACTACCTGACAAAGCTCAATGCCACTGATTTTGGGCATGTTGATATCTAAAATCAGCAGGTCAGGGCAAACCTGATTGAGGACCTCAAGGAATCGTTGGGGTTTATCCAGGGTGGTGACGCTAAACCCCCAAGGATTGAGTAATGCGGTGAGGGTATTTAGCACGACTGGGTCGTCGTCCATCACCATGATTTTGGCGGCGGCGGGATGGTGATGTTGCAAAACCTGGTTGACCGCTTCCAAAATCTGGGTAGCAGACATCGGTTTTTGCAAAAAGCGGCTGATGCCTAACCGCATCACCTTAAGACGATTGCTCAGGCCCTCTTGGTGGGTTAGCACAATCACCGGAATTGCGGGCACTGCTGTGTTTAGCTGCTTAATAAATTGCTTTAACCGGGTTGAATGGGCATCGATATCCGGGTCGAGGATGACCGCTGCGGGGGGATGTTGGATGACTGTCTCAGCCGCTTGGGCAAGGCAGGGCATCATCTGGACCTGATACCCCCAGTGGCTGGCTTCGTGGATGAGTAGCGAGAGAAACGTTTGATCGTTATCGATCACCAGTAGATAAGGGGCCTGGCTCGGATCGCTCACAATTGACGGCTCGGCTGACCTTTGCTGAATGGTCTGCCGCAGCTGCTTGACCACAGGCTGCATCGTTTGGGCATGTTGGGGTCGCAGTGAAGTCTGCTTGCCTAGCTGAGTTTCAAGTTGTCGAGCCAGCTGAGAGCCTTTGGGGAGCCCAAAAGTCCCCAGTGCCCCCGCCAGTGAGTGAGCCTGTTGCTCAGCCTCCTGGCGTAATTGCTTGGTGAGTGAATGTTGGTCGAGGGCCGTAATGGCCCGCTCGATGGTTTCCAGCTGGGTTTGCATGCGGGGTTGAAAGCGCTGCCAAATGCTTTCTAGCGCCAGCAAGGTTTGCTCTTTGGTGGGGGAGGGATGGGTAGGCTTTGAGCGTTTATCGGGCCCTGACGCGGGAATATTTTTGAGGTGATAGCCGATCCCGTAAACGGTTTCAATAAAGTCTGTGGGGCCCCCAGCCGCCTTTAATTTCTGGCGAATACATTTGATATGAGTACGGACAGCTTCTTCGCCGGGGGCGTCTTCGTAAGCCCAGAGGTGTTCTAAAATCATGCCGCAGCTAAAGACGCGACGGGGATTGCGCATCAGCAACTCTAATAAGGCTGACTCTTTGGGGGTCAGGGTTAGAGGGGTTTGATGATAAGTAATCTCATAGGTGCTGGGGTCGAGGCGCAAGTCTCGCCACATCAAGACGGGTGACGCATTTTTGCTCCCCCGGCGCAGTAAGGCCCGGACCCGTGCCACCAACTCTTCTGGATCACAGGGCTTGACCACATAGTCATCGGCCCCGGCATCGAGCCCCACGGCTTTGTCATGGCCGCTGTCGCTATCGGTCATGAGTAGGACGGGCATGCTGTAGTGGTGCGATCGCATCTGCTTACACAGGCTAATGCCATCCAGCGTGGGCAGGTTGACATTCACGATCACCAAATCGTAGTCAAATAGCTCCAGCAGCTCCCAGGCGGCGTCTCCATCCTGGGCTGTTTCCACCGCATAGTGCTGCGCCGTCAAAGTAGATTCTAAAGATTGAGTTGTGAGATCGTCCGCTTCAGCGATTAAGATTCGCACCGGGGTCTGACCTCCTGGGTCGCTAGCGTCAACGCGAGTTTTGCAAAGCGAGGCTGTTTATCTAGGGGATTGAGTGACTAGCCTTTGCCATTTACGATAGCTTGCATCGGCCCAGCTGATCAGGAAGATCCTGATTTTGTATAAAAATGTTAAGGGGTATAAAAATGCTAGGGGATTAGCCAGTGAGTACCTAGACCCCTTCCGCTAGGCTGACTGCCCCGACCCCGGTGCAAATCAACAGCAACAACCCGTCAATCAGTCCCAGCGTCTTTAGAATCGACTGCGTCGCCAGTTGAACCAGTTCTCGGCCCAATCGCGTCGCCATTGGCCCATTTGCCACCGATGATTGGCGGATTGTTGCGCCGTTTGTTGGACCAGGGCTGCCAGGGTCTGGGGGGCAGACGACGGCTGGGCCAGGGCTGTTAGGGTAACCGGATATTGTCGCATCGCCGCTGCCAGGCTATGGGTCATACTGTAGGCTCCTGCCCCGATCAAATGGGCTCCGATCAACTGTTGAGTGCCGTCGAGATAAATCAGCTTGCAAAAGTTAACTTCGTTGGGGTCGGTTGAGGTTAAGGGCACCGATGCGCTGTGGTATACCTGGGCGCGATCGCCATAGCGCTGATGGGCCTGTTGCTCGGTCAGACCGACCCGACCCACTTCATTTGGAGTCGCGAGACCATAGGTTGTGTAAGCATAGGCGACGGTCTGGTGATTCCAAAATAGGGCATTGTGGACCGCAACCTGGGCTTCTTGGGCGGCCAGGTTGCTTCGATCTTCGCCCCCCAGCACTGATCCGACGGCATAGATGCGCGGACGGGCCGTTTGCAGCCAGCGATTTACCCAAACCCCTGGACCTGACGGTTGAATGCCGACTGCCGATAGGTTTAGCCCTGCTACGTTAGGGGTATCTCGACTGGCGATCGCAACCGCATCGACCTCGATTGACTGATCTCCGGTCCAAATCAGGGTTTGGGCATCGACCTGCTGTATTTTATCGATCTGACTTTGAGCTACGATCTGCACCCCAGCCGCCAGTAGCTGATGGCTGAGCAACCGTTGGATATCAAAATCTTCGGCGATTAAAAATCGATCGTTCGTTAGGATTAAGGTCACTTGGACCCCTTGATGGGTAAGGGCAAAAGCCCACTCTATCGCCATCGCTTGGTGCCCCACTACGGCGATCCGCTGGGGCAAGGTTTCAAGTTGAGCGAGCTGGGTGAGCGATAAGGGGGCAGCGGTGGCGAGTCCTTGGATTTGAGGTAAGCCAGACGTGGCCCCGGTCGCAATCAGATAGCCCCTGGCTGGGATCGCCCGCTGCGATATCTGCAAAATTGGCAAACGACCTGGCTGAAACGCAGCCTGGTCAAGTGCGACATCTACGCCGAGTGCTGCGATCGCAGCCGGGGATAGCTGCTCGTCTTGGGCATAGGTGGCGATCTGCGCCCAAGCTTTGATCTCACCCCAGGTTGAGCCCACCCCAGCGGCCAGCCCCTGCCTCAGCGTGTCTACATAAACCTGCTGCTGCCAGGCCGATGCGGGCTCCACCAGGGCGACTCGCGCTCCGGTTTTGGCGGCTGCGATCGCGGCAACCCTACCCTCTGGGGTGCCTCCGATAATGGCTAAGTCATACTCAACGGGCATAATGCCTCCACCAACCGCCTATTCTCCGCCTCCGTCCGCACCGCAATCCGAAAATAATGATCCCCCAGTTCCGGAAAACTGAGGCAGTCTCGAATGTAAATATGATGTTGCCGGAGTAAGGTGTCTTGCAGGGCAGTTACCGAGCCAGTGTACTGGACGAGCAGGAAATTTGCCTGGCTGGGTAAAGGGGTAAACCCGGGCAATTGCGAGATAGCTATGACTAGCTGCTGCCGGGCTGCCGCTAGCCAGGCCCAGGTTTGTTGGGCAAAGGCGGTGTCCTGGAGGGCTGCGATCGCCGCCGCTGCCGCCAGGGCATTGACCGACCACGGATCGCGCCACCGCTGCCAGCGGCGGATCCGATCGGGGTGGGCAATGGCATAGCCGATGCGTAGACCTGGAATGCTGTAGAACTTAGTGAGCGATCGCAAAATCACCAGGTTGGGGTGTTGAGGAACCTGATCGATGAGGCTCTGCTGTTGCTCTGGGGGCACGAAATCCATGAAGGCTTCATCGATGACGGTCAGGCCTAAGCAATCTAGCAGGGGCTCCACTGCCCTGGCCTCAAAGAGTGCGCCTGTGGGATTATGGGGATTATTGAGCAGCAGCCCCCAGTCGGGTTGGGATGGCTCTAAAACGACATTGGCCAACCGCTGTAGGTCCAAATGCCAGGTCTGATCAGAGAGTAGTGCAATGCCCTGAAGCTTGCCCCCGTAGCTGGTCAGGGCTCGGGTGTAGTCTCGAAAGCCAGGCACCAGGGTATAGCAACCCGACAAAGACGAAAAATCCCGACCAGCCCAGGTTAACAGTTCGGCAGCACCGTTACCGGGGAGTATCCAGTCGGGAGAAATCTGATGATAAAGACCAATCTGTTCACACAGCGATCGATAGCTGGGGTCTGGATAGGAAGCCAAACAGGACAGACTGGCCTGAATCGCGTCAATCACTGACGCGGGTGGCCCAAGTGGGCTAATACTGGCTGAAAAATCTAAAATTTGGTCGGGGGAACAGTCGGCTAACTGCGCAGCCCAAGCTAAATTCCCCCCGTGAACTGGTCGAGATATCAATGGTCGAGATATCAGTAGTCGAGATATCAGTGGATAGGCAAACGGGTCTGCAAACTTGTTGGGGCTTACTTTTGAGCAACCATTTCCTTGAAGAGCTTACCCGCCGAAAATGCGGGTACTGTCGTTGCTTTAATCACCATGGTTTCACCAGTCTTAGGGTTGCGACCCTCACGCTCTTTGCGATCGCGGGGCTCAAAAGAACCAAATCCAACCAGCGTGACCTTCTGGCCATTAGAGACCGCCTCCATGATAGATTCGATGGCAGCAGAGATGACAGCATCAGCCTGCTTCTTGGTAACGGAGGACTTTTCAGCCACCGCATCCACAAGCTCACCTTTATTCATATTTTTCTCCTTGCAGATTTGATCATTTAACTGAAAGTAAACCTCACCCAAACTTGAGCAAGGGAAGGGAATGTCTGTGAAGCAGATATGAGGTAAATTTCAACAGATCGCTGAAACCCTTGAAACCTCATAAATTTTCACTGCCTTATTCTAAGCGCAAGTCAGCCAATATGGATCGATAAAACCTTTAATTTGTGTGGATTTCAGCGATTTTTAGGAAAATTCACGTCTTCAGAGAGAAGTGATTGTAATTGCTTATGTAACAAAAAACGCCAAAACCTGCTTTAGATCAAGGATTTTGGCGTTTTTGAAGCGAAGTTTACACTTCTTAGTAGGGTAGCTGATTTACTGATCGTTAGGACCAGAGCGATCTTCTAATAGCTCTTGCACATCTTCGCCAGGGGTATAGCTGTAGCCAAAGACGCTCTGATCAGAGTCATCTATGATCTGAGGGGTCAGCAGTACAATCACCTCTTGCCGCTCATTGGTACGGGATGTACTCCTAAAGAGCGCCCCCAAGAGGGGCAGATCGCCTAAGATAGGTACCTTTTGGACGCTAACCTGATCGGTCTCCTGAATGATGCCGGACAAAATCAAGGTTTGGCCGTCACGAACTCGAATCTGCCCCGAAGACAGCTGACGCTCCGACAGCAGCGTGATCACCCCCTCACCCGTATCAAACGTACTGGTTGGGGCAGTAATACTTGGAGCCACTGCCAACGTCACAAACCCGTTATCATCAATCCGCTCAATTTGAACCTGGAGGTTGAGCCCCGCAGGCTCGGTTTCAAAATCAATGGTTTGGACCAGGCTATCGCCAATATCTGAGTTCTCAATATCGATATCAGTGACAACTTCTTCTGTCAGCTGCACAACGGCTGTTTGACCTTCCTGAACCACCAGCGTTGGATCGGTAAGGATTTTAGCCTGCCCATTGGTCACCACCGCTTGCAGCTGCAGCAAAAATTGAGAAGCGATATCAAAGGCACCGCCTCCGCCAAGGGTTGCCGGTAGGCCCAGTAGTCCCGGCGCGACTTCGACAGTGCCAGTGTTGGGGGCATTATCTCCAAAGTTGATAATGCCTTGGCCTGCGGACCCCAAAACACCTATGTCTCCTACACCAAAGGAGAAACTGGTGCCAAAGCGATCGAGCGCACTGAGGTTGACATCAATCACCCTTACATTAACTGCAACCTGACGACGGCGGAGATCAAGCTGGGTAAGCTGGGCGGTTGCAATCTGTACCTGGCGAGGGGTTCCAATCAGGGTTACAGAGTTGGTTCGCTCATCCCCAACCACCTGTAATCCTCTCAAAATGGGGTCCGCGTCCTCAAATTCAACCCGTTGATTCTCAATCCGAGATTCGGTAACTGACTGAGTTTCGGTGATAGGAGCCCCCTCACCCACCTCGACTGCATTGACGCTGGTGACTAATCGCTCACGGGTAATGGCACTCTCAGCCCCCATGGTGACTAAAAAGTTCACAGCACTGGGCAAATCTACCTGATTGAGGCGGACACTGCGAACAATTACATTGCGGGCTCCGGTCGGCAGCTGTGGACCCACAAAGATAGTGCGGCCCACACGATTGGCCTCGAGGCCAGAGATTTGCAGCACGTAGTTAAATACGTTTTGTACGGGCTCATTTTCAATATCAAGGGTAACCCTGACTTCTTCACTGGTTTCCTCAGCGCTGGCGTCGGTGAAAGCCAGGTTTAAGTTGGCGGCTCGAGCCAGCAGTGACAGCACCTCACGGGCCGGTGCATCTCGTAGCACCAGACGAGGTACCCGCTCGGCGGTACCCAGGTCGATCACATCTAAGTTAGAGTCAACATCTGAGACAGACAAGTCGCCGACGGGGGGGGCTACGGCCCGTGGCAAGAAAGGGGGTGCCCCATTCAAGGTGGGAGAGGATACAGGCGCACCGTCAATGATGACTTCTGGGTTAGGTACCAGAACATCTGGTGTTTGCTCGGTTTGCTCAGGCTGCTCAGGATCCGGTTGCTCGACGGGTTCTTCTGCGGGCGCTTCTTCTGCGGGTGCTTCCTCTGCGGGGTCAGTGTCTTGGGCAATGTGCTCGCCCGCTAGCCCCGGCACAGTTTCAATGCTCTCAGGGAGCGCTGAGGGGGTGGCGACGGCGTTGGGGCGGGTATCCAAACTGATTAGAAGACCCTGTCCATCCATCTTTTGGATCTCACTGACAGGCGCAGATGTTTTCCCATCAATGGTGAGGCGTACGCTATTGTCGTCAATGGCTTCGAGTTGGATAGAGGCAACATCCGGTGTCGGGTTTTCACGCAAAAACGACTTGCCTTGGGCCAACCGAGCGTTGGTGATCTCTGCCTGGAGACGATTCCCTTTGCTGGCCGCAAATACCTGGGGGGTATCCCCGGCTTGGGTGCTCAGGGTGAGCTCTAGACCGGCTGCGGTCTGATTGATTTTGACATCTTCGATGAGGGTTGCGGTGGCCTGCGCTGGCTGTGATGCCAAAATGGCAAAAGCGCCCCCAGCCATTAAACTTCCAAATTTGAAACGGCGTTTCACAATTCACTCCTTCAACTTAATTGATTGGCATAATTCTGGTCGAGCTGATTTAAGGCTATTCGGCGGGCTCTTCTCCCTCAGCGGGGGCAGGCGGTGCAATCGTGGGCAACGTGTCTGGGTCGGTGGTCGGAATCAACGCATCCACTTGAAAGGAAGTGGTTAAGCGGGGTTTGGGCCGACCGATCAGCTGACCGTTGGCACCAATGGCTGTTTCAGTCACAGACTCATCGGATGAAATTTGGAAATTTTTGATCAATAACAGCGGCTCCAGGCGTTCGATGTTGCTCAAAATTGACTGGGTTTGGGCAAAGTCTCCATTAAATTGAACGGTGTAATTTTCGCGTCTAAGTTTGCCGTTGACGCCCTCTCCCAGAGAGCTGTCGCTAACGATCTCGGCGGCGTTAGGGGTAAACTCGTTGAGCTGCGCTTCTACCAAAATTGGTGGAACTCCCCGCGCCCTGACCTGATTGCGAATCCCGTTGAGGGCAGCGTTGCTGTTTTTGATACGCTGGTTAATATCTAGCAACAACGTATCCATCGATTCACTGTCGGCAAACAAGGAGTAGACGTTACGACGCTGCTGTAGAGCCACCTCAAGCTCTTCTTCAATCTTGGCGATTTCCTCGAGCTGTTGCTCTTGGGTGGCAAGCTGATTTTTCTTGGTGGCGATATCGGCCCGCAGCGCCTGATTGGTCTGCCGCACCGGTTGTACAAACCTGGAAAACAAGAAGGCTGCCAGCGCAATGCCTGCGATCGCAGCTAAAATCCCCAAAACCTTGGGGGTCATCTCTACGCCAAAGGCAACAGGATAAACCGGTTCGCCTTCAAAATCTTCGTTAGCCGGAATAAAGTCTCCGCTTGCAGTCATTATTGAAGAGCTCCTGTTTCTAGAAGGGCTTTAATTCTGGAGGCCAGACCCACCGAGGCCTGCTGATTTTCTAACTCAGCCAGCAGTCGATCGAGCTGGTCAGCGGGGACACTCTCGATATTCCCCACGATGGTGTAATTGACGAGCTTTAGCGGCTCATCGCGCTCGGCATCCCCAGAGCACCGTCCCAGGACCTCTTCGCCCAGCGTGGCCGTTTGCAGCTCCACCGTATCTCCAACTAAAAAGGGAGAGTTTTTGAGCGTTAAGGCAAAGTCGTTGACATCGTCAAAGGAACAAGCCGTCCCCGCCACAGAAATACCTCCCGCTGGTGGCGGGACTGGCTCACTGCCATCGTTAGGCAGCGGTGCCCTCCCCTCGGTTTGTTGAACCTGAGCCAACTGGGTACGGGTCGGAATGCGATTTTGGACATCTTGGACGATAGCGGACCAGGGGCGAATTTTTTCGAACACACCTGCCAGTGCCTGACTCTCGGCCCGCACTGCTGCCGTTTGCTGCCGAATAGTGTCAACTTGATCCAGCTTTTGCTGTAGCTCAAACAGTTGTGAATCCAGCTGCGCTTGTTCTTCTAGAAGACCCCGCTCTTGATACTTGAGCAGCCCCCAAAAACCGCCCACGCCGGCCAGGGCGGCAATTAGCACCCCCAGACCGACATACAGCGGGCGACGATCGCCGCGGGCCCCAGGCGGGGGCGATTGGGCGACCTCTATCTGCCGCTCTTCACGGTCGTTAAGAAAATTAATGTCAACGCTATACATGCCTCACACCTCTCTCAGTCCTAGACCTAACACAGTTGCCAAGCCAGGGCGCTGTGCTGGCTCGATATCTTCACCGAGATCTATGGAGAGTGCCGCCCCTGGGTCAATGGGCGTCGCGGGCAAACTCAATCGCTGGGCAAAAAACTCATCCAGCTGACCGATGGCGCTACCCGGACCTGCCAATAACAGTTGGGCGACCTCCATGTCTTCACCCTGATTGAGATAAAAGTCGATGGAGCGTCTGAGCTCATCGGCTAACTCCCCCAGGACGCGTAACATGGCGGCAGTCCCAGGGTTTGTTCCCCCCATTTGGGGGGTGCCGACGCTATCCATGGTGGTCGACGGGACAGTCATGCCTTGCAACAACTCTGTATTGCGAGACGGGGGCAGATTCATGGCCCGGCTGAGTGCGCTTTGAATCTGATACGTGCCGATGGGCACTGTCCTCGAAAAATGAGGAATGCCGTCCACAACAATGGAGATTTCGGTACTCTCAAACTCAATGTCTACAATGGCCGCCGCCTCTTGGGGTGTAAACTGCCGAAGCTGCTCTCGGATGGTACGAATCAGGGCAAAGCTGCTGGTTTCTAAAACATTCAGAGCTAACCCTGCTTGTTGAAAGGTTTCAACGTAGGTATCGGTCACATCTTTTTTGACGGCGACCATCAATACCTGAACTTTTTCAATCCCGTCTTCATCCACAAAAAAGCCGAGTTTTTGATAGTCAACGTCGGCTTCTTCTCGAGGAAAAGGCAGATATAAGCTGGCCTCCTGGTTGAGGACCATTTCCCTAAGCTCTTGATCATCGAGCTCTGCTGGCACCGGAATGACTCGGGTGATAGCCCGACCTGGAATGGCGGTTGTTGCCCGCTTGACTCTCAGTTTGCTTTCCGCTAGCGCCGACCGGATGGCCTCTGCCATTGCCGCAGTATCAACGATTTGTCCTTCCTCAAAAATGCCTTCGGGTATCTCTGCAGAAGCAAGGGTTTCTAACTTTATCTTTTGCCCTTGCTTGCGCAGTTGGGCAATATTTACCCGCTCTGGCGTTAGCTCGACGCCAACGCCTGGGGGCTTTCTTGAAAACAACGACTTCAGACTATCCACAGCTTTGTCCGCTCACTGAGATCAAACGAGAGTTGAAACAAATTCATAATGCAAGCCATAAAAGGCTTTGCGCTTGTTTGCTAATGTTTATGCTTTTTTGCTAACGCATAGTACACAATTTGTGTCGGAATGGCTAGCCTTTTTTGAAAGATATAAATCACACCTAGTTTGAAAACTTAAGTTTTTGCCCGAGAGCAACCTCTCGGCCTAGATGTGGCCGACGGTAATTTTGAAAATCAGCTTGCCCAAAACAATCTCTAAAACAGACATTCTGGATGAAAAGTTTGAGATGGCTCCTGTTAGAAACCGCGCCAGAGATAGCAGATCTCTAGAGGGTTGCCCCGAACGTTCCAGACAACAGCACGTCAAATACTTCTCAGAAAAGAATGGTGATTTTTACGCGCAGTTTACACGTAATTGACTAAATTGGGCACAGGTTATCAAAAAAAAATAGTTTTTTTAGAGTTTTATGGACTTGGAACGCTCAAGGTTGGCGG
>JBCDDJ010000138.1:0-13839 GCA_039180385.1 Cyanobacteria bacterium P01_G01_bin.38
AGCACTCTATGCAACACAAACCCTGAGAACCCTGCTTCATAGGCTGTATAAAGAGTGGCTTGAGGATAAAACTTTTTCAGTTGGACAACCAGTTTCTCTGGGGAGGCAAGGGTGGTCCATTTTTTGATCACTGTTCCATCTGTGGCTTCCGGAATTCACAGGCGGCTGATGGCTGGGACAGCCGCTGACTGATTTCGTTAATGCGGACTGTCTGTTGAAAGATCAGCGGTAGAGCATATATTCCTTCAGCAAATTCAAAAATGTAGGACAGCACGGCAAAGATGCCACCGGGTGTAGCGTTCTCACCAGAGGCTGCAACAAACAGAGAGAAAATTACCAGCACAAACAATAACAGCTCGCTGAGTCCGAAGTTAATCGCTTCTAAGTTTGACAATTGGATACGGTGACCGGCTAGTCGCTGAAAATGCTAGAGAATTGCAGAGCTAGAGCCTGCGGCTACTACGTTGATTTGTTGCTCTAGCTCGTCATTGAGATCACGATTGAAGCGAAACGTCAGACGCTCACTTTTTTGAAAGATAAGGTTGACGCAGACTGCTGCTAATAAGCAGCCTGCAAATAAATAGCTGTTGTAAACCAACAGTATCAGCACCACGCCGATAACGCTAACAAATGCAGTAAAGCCTTGAGTGAGATGAACCTCGAAGAAATCTATGAGTTCTTTTACGAGGTTGCTGCGCACCGCGATCGCAGATATCGGAGCGTTCAAAGCCGTCTGACACTGAATCATGTCAACCGCCGTGGTACTGTAAATTTTGGAATAGATACGGGTGTCGTATAGCCGTCTTCCAAGCGATATAAGCAGCTTAGAGACGTATGAAATAGCTATCCAGATCGTCCCTCGTAGCGACTGTTCTAACAAATCGTTAATTGCCAGACCAAACACAAACGGCTGCAAAACGTTGAGCGCATTTTCAATGAGTAATAGCCCAAAGGTGAGCAAAATTTGGGCCCGAAACTGCCGGAATAGCTGTGTGAGGAAAAAAGGTGATTTTTGAGGGGATCGGCTGCGAGCATTAAGCATGAACTGAGCCTCCGGATTGCGGTGGCTGAGTGAGGCGACCGTCTTCCATATAGGCAATACAGTCGGCGATATCGAGAATACGGTTGTCGTGGGTGACCAAGAGAATGGTGCAGTGCTGTTCTTTAGCAAGCTTTTGCATCAGTTCAACAACATCTCGGCCTGATTTTTTGTCTAGGGCGGCGGTGGGTTCGTCGGCAAGGAGGATTTTTGGATTGCTGACTAGGGCGCGAGCGATCGCAACCCGCTGCTTTTGCCCACCAGACAAACTCTCGGGATAGTAGTCAATCCGTTCGCCCAGTCCAACCTGATGGAGAATCGCGATCGCTCGCTGATCTAGCTCTTCTGTAGCCATCTCGTCATGTAGTTCTAACGACATTCGTACGTTCTGTTTTGCTGTCAAAAAGCTCATCAGATTATGTGCCTGAAAAATGTAGCCAATTTGCTTACGCAGTTCAGTCAGCTGCGGCTTTGTTGCACCCAAAATCTCCTTATTCAAAATTTTGAGACTGCCTTCTTGCGCTGAGCGTAAGCCACCCATCAGGGTAAGCAGAGTGGTTTTACCCGAGCCAGAAGGCCCGGTCATAATCACGATTTCTCCGGCTTTTATAGTCAGTGTGATGTTGTGTAGAACTTGCTTTTTAAGTTCACCACTGCCGAAGCTATGGTTGAGCTGCCTGATAGAGATAATGGATTGAGAGAAAGATTGAGGACTTTTGCGAGTGAGCGTGGTTGTGTCCATAGTAAAGTTAACCTGGGATGTAGGTTTAGCTTGGCCCATTAAAAAATGTCGGCAGGATCTGCCGAACGCAGTTTCCCCAGCGCAATCAGCCCAGAGCCGCTGCACATAACAAGCGTCAGAGAAAAAACAAATACAGCTCTACCCGTTTTCATGACCACTGGCAGCGAGGTAGCCGCATAGGTGAGCTGGTAAAGCCCAAGCGAAAGAACAAGACCTGGAATAAATCCTAAAACTGCAAGGACGAGAATTTCTTGAGCCAGGACGCCAGTGAGGTAGCGTCCATGAGGGCTTCTTATGTGTCCCTCATCACCAACGTCACTCAGCCAACCAGAAACCCCGTAAGCAACCTTCAGTTATCGGTCCGATAGCGTAGCCCCGGCATTCTACAGTGAGTCCAATCAAGATCAAGGAGTTACTCAAATAAAAAATTTTACTTAAAAGATTGGATTTATGCCCCTCAGGGGCATAGAACCCTTGGGAATGGTTTCGATAAACTGTGGAGCAGACGAGAATCTTCAGTCTTGGCACTTACCCCCGTAGTTGATTGAGAAAGTCTCCTACTATCTCACGAGCTGCCCGCTCTACTGCGGAGACCACCAAGCAAGCTAAGAGGTCTGTTGACACTCGCCTAAGATCCAACGCAATCAATAGGGTGTAAGCTTGCTATGGGTAAACGAAAACAGATATTACTTGGGTCTCTGGGAACCGTTTTACTGGGAGCTGTTTTAGTCGGCTGCGGTTCTAGTCCAACGGAGTCTACCGATGGGGCAGAGGCTTTCGAGTCTTCTGCCCAGACAGGCTCAGCAGAGCAGATTGTCTTAGCGATCGCGGGCGAAAGCGAGGAAGGCTACGACCCCACTCTGGGCTGGGGGCGCTATGGTTCACCCTTGTTTCAAAGCACGCTGCTCCAGCGAGATGCCGACCTGAACATTATCAATGATCTAGCAACAGACTATACGGTAAGTGAGGATGGGCTGACTTGGACCGTGACAATCCGCAATGATGCGGTCTTTTCCGATGGTGAACCCCTGACGGCGTCTGATGTGGCCTACACCTTCAACCAGGCCGCCGAAAGCGGGGGGCTGACGGACGTGACCGTTCTGGAAGAAGCGGTTTTTATCGATGACACCACCGTCGAGCTGCGCTTGAACGAACCCCAAGGCACGTTCGTTAATCGCCTAATTACCCTCGGCATTGTGCCGGAACATGCCCACGGTCCGGAATATGCCCGTAATCCCATTGGTTCCGGTCCCTATCAGATAGTGCAGTGGGATGAAGGGCAACAGCTCATTGTCGAGGCCAACCCCAACTACTACGGCGAGGCTCCCGGCATCGATCGCCTCGTCTTTCTGTTTGTGGAAGAGGATGCCGCCTTTGCCGCTGCCAAAGCTGGAGAGGCGCAGGTGGTCAGTGTGCCTCAGGCATTAGCCGTGCAAACGATTGAGGGAATGACGCTTTACGATGTGACCAGCGTTGATAATCGGGGGCTCATGTTTCCCTACCTGCCGGCGTCAGCTGGGGAAACAACTCCAGATGGTGACCCAATTGGCAATGACGTGACGGCAGATCCGGCCATTCGGCAGGCCGTGAACTATGCCATTGATCGTCAAGCCTTGGTGGACGGGGTACTCGAAGGCTACGGGTCAGTTGCCTACGGTCCTGTCAGTGGTCTCGCCTGGGAGGAACCGAGTGCGGCCATCGAAGATGCTCAGCCCGAGAAGGCCCAAGAGATTTTGGCGGCTGGCGGCTGGACAGATAGCAATGGCGACGGCGTATTGGAAAAAGACGGTCTCACGGCTGAGTTTACGATCCTCTATCCCGCCAGCGATAGCACCCGGCAAGCGTTGGCTCTGGCAACGGCAGAAATGCTAAAGCCCATTGGCATTCAGGCAAACGTCGAGGGTAAAAGCTGGGATGAAATCGAACCCACCATGCACAGCAATGTAGTGGTATTCGGCTGGGGCAGTCACGACCAGACCGAGATGTACAACCTCTACCACAGTCAAGCGGCCCAGGGGGATTTCTACAATGCGGGTTACTACGCCAACCAAGCCATCGATAAAACACTGGATCTGGCAATGGGTGCACCGTCAGAAGCGGAGGCGATCGCCTTTTGGAAAGCGGCCCAGTGGGATGGCGAAACTGGCTTTACCGCTAAAGGAGATGCGGCTTGGGCCTGGTTGGTCAATCTAGACCACACCTACTTTGTCAGTAACTGTCTGGATATCGGTCAACCCCAGGTTGAGCCCCACGGACACGGTTGGCCGATTACGGCCAATATCGCTGAGTGGGAGTGGACATGCAGCTAACGCCGATATTGACCTTTATTGCCCAAAAGCTGCTGCGACTCGGCCTCTTGCTGCTGGCGGTGGCCATCTTCACCTTTGTGCTGCTGAGCCTATCCCCGATTGACCCAGTGCAGGCGTATATCGGTGCCGACATGATGCGGATTAGCCCGGAGCAGCAGCAATTGATCGCTGAGCGCTGGGGGTTAGATCAGCCCATGGCGATTCGGTTTTGGGATTGGCTAGGGCAGCTGCTGCAGGGCAACTGGGGCACCTCGATGGTGTTTAACCAACCCGTGGGCGAGGTGATTGCCAAGCGATTTTGGGTGTCGGTGCAGATGTTAGCGATCGCCTGGCTGCTGTCCGGCACCCTCGGCTTAGGACTCGGCATCCTGTCGGGCTCCTTGGCGGGCTCCTGGATCGACCGAGTGATTCGCCTCTACGCTTACACGATGGCCTCAGCGCCTACCTTCTGGGCCGCGCTGCTACTGCTGATTATCTTCTCGGTGTCGCTGAAGGTAACGCCCATCTGTTGTGCCGCACCCCCCGGTGTTTTGAAGGGTGATGTCACCCTCTGGCAACACCTCCACCACCTGCTGCTACCTGCGATTACCCTCAGCATCATCGGCATCGCCAATATTGCCTTACATACCCGACAAAAACTGATTGATGTGCTGCACAGCGACTATATCCTGTTTGCCCGTGCCCAGGGCGAACCGCTCTGGGGCGTCATTCGTTACCACGGATTTCGCAACTTAATCCTGCCCGCGTTGACCCTGCAATTTGCCTCCCTGAGTGAGCTGTTTGGGGGGTCGGTGCTGGTGGAGCAAGTATTTGCCTATCCCGGTCTGGGCGAAGCCACCGTACAGGCCGCCCTGCGGAGCGATATCCCGCTGCTAGTCGGGATCGTATTTTTCAGTGCCCTCTTCGTCTACACCGGCAACACATTGGCTGATCTGGCCTATCCCATCGTTGACCCCCGCATTCGATTAGGAGGTTGGCAGTTATGACCTTCACCGTCCCCAGCCGATCTCGACATATCAGCAGCAACCGGCGACAGCGCACGCTTTGGGGAATTGCCCTGTGTACGCTATTTCTACTAGCGGTCATTTTCAGCACCTGGGTAATTGGCGATGGCGGCCTTGGCCCTGTGCTAACTCAGCGTAATCAGCCCCCCTCTGTAGCCCATCCCTTCGGCACCGATTGGCTGGGGAGAGACATGCTCAGCCGCTCCCTCCACGGCATGTCCCTCAGCTTGCGAATCGGCCTCCTCGCCGCCGCCATCAGCGCGCTGATCGGGACCGGTCTGGGGTTAGCGGCGGGGACTCTGGGCGGCTGGGTCGATGCTGTGATCACCTGGATTATTGATGTCTTCTTTAGCCTGCCTCACCTGGTCCTACTGATTTTGATTGCCTTTGCCGCTGGTGGGGGCACAACTGGGGTCATCATCGCCGTAGCGCTCACCCACTGGACAAGTTTGGCCCGGGTGGTTCGGGCAGAAGTCTTGCAGGTGAATAGCTCTGACTATGTAAAAATTTCCCACCGTTTTGGCCGATCGCCCCTCTGGATTGCCCGTCATCACATGGTCCCCCACATCATTCCACAGCTGATAGTGGGGCTGATTCTACTCTTCCCCCACGCGATTTTGCACGAAGCGGCCCTGTCATTTATTGGGATTGGTCTGTCGCCACATATTCCGGCGATCGGCATTATTTTGGCGGAATCCATGCGTCACCTATCAACGGGCTACTGGTGGCTTGGCGTCATGCCGGGGCTGCTGCTGCTGCTGTCGGTCAAATCGTTTGACTGGCTGGGAGAAAATATGCGCGCGTTGCTTGATCCAAAAACAAGTCAGGGGTAACCATGCTCACCATCTCAAACCTGGGGATTACGTTTACTCAATATGATCAAGGACTGCACCGCAAACAGCTAACGGTGATTACTGATTTGGATTTAACCGTTCAAGCAGGAGAACTGGTAGCGGTGGTGGGTGCCAGCGGCTCCGGGAAAAGTCTTTTGGCCCATGCTCTTTTGGGGATATTGCCGGAGAATGCTCAGCTCTCTGGGACGATGGAATTTCTAGGAAAACCGTTAACCCAGAAACGATGCGAGACCTTGCGGGGCAAAGCGATCGCCCTGATCCCCCAATCGGTTGGCTACCTCGACCCGTTAATGACCGTCGGGCAGCAGGTGCAGCGGGTTGGGCAGCTCAATGGTCTCCCTTCGAGATCAGCAAAGACATTAAGAGAGCGCACCTTTGCCCGCTATGATTTGCCCGCTTATACACCAAAGCGCTACCCGTTTCAGCTCTCGGGTGGGATGGCGCGGCGAGTGCTAGTCTCGACAGCCGTCATGACTCAGGCTCAACTCGTAATTGCCGATGAACCCACACCGGGGCTCCACCCTGACGTCGTGACTGAAACCCTAAACCATCTACGCGAACTGGCTCAGGAGGGCCGAGGTGTGATTCTGATTACCCACGATATTGAAGCGGCATTACAGGTTGCTGATCGGGTGGCCGTTTTCTATGCTGGCACCACGGTTGAAATTGCCAACGCCCAAGATTTTACAACTGTTAATCTGCGCCATCCCTATACCCAGGCTCTCTGGCGATCGCTGCCTCAAAACGACTTTGTACCGGTGTCGGGGAATCAGCCAAGTCCTGACCATCTGCCGGTGGGATGTCTGTATAGCGATCGCTGTTCCTGGAGCACGGCTGATTGTAAAAAGGCGCGACCAGAACTGCGGTGTGTTCGTCAAGGTTGGGTGAGGTGTATCCATGCTGAAGGGTGAAGGGCTTTGGTTTCGTTACAGCGCTAAGCTACCGTGGGTAGTGCGCGATCGGTCGCTTGCGATCGCACCGGGGGACGTTGTGGGTCTCATCGCCCCTTCCGGTTATGGCAAAACGACGCTCGGTAAACTACTCGCTGGATATCTGATGCCCAGCCACGGGCGCATCACGTTAGATGAACAACCGCTACCGAGTCGAGGCTATTGCCCCGTGCAGCTGGTCTTTCAAAATCCTGAATTGTCGGTCAACCCACGCTGGCGCATTGACCGCATCCTACGAGAAAAACATCCGCCTCAGCAGTACATACTGGATGCCCTCGGCATTCATCCCGGTTGGATAACCCGCTATCCCCATGAGTTGAGCGGCGGAGAATTGCAACGAGTTGCGATCGCCCGCGTTCTTAACCGCAACACCCGTTATCTGATTGCGGATGAAATGACGGCTATGCTTGATGCCAATACTCAGGCGTTGATTTGGCAGGTGGTTCTAGAGTTTGCTCGCCAACATAATATTGGCATCATCGCTATTAGCCACAATCAGCCATTACTGCAGCGGATTTGCCAACGTGGTTGTTTGGCTGCTGAGCAACGCATCATGACTCTCAAATCTGACCTTGACCAAATACGGAGAACATTTAGCAGCTATGCTGAAACTTTCAACATATCTCCCTATTAATTCGATATCGCAATAATAGACTTGACGGCACATGCTGAAACTCGCGTTGCGCTACGAACTAACTTCATTGGAATCGACACTCCCGTTAACTGCCTGCCGACGCTTAGGAGGCAGTGCGCTTCAACTACGCTGTTAAGGGAGTAGCTTAAAGATAGAGTACCAGTTAGGATCAGCCAGATAAGGAGCGATCCAGGTTCCTTTAGGCACTGACACTGAGGATGCCTAATGCTAGATGAGAAAGTTAAATCCACGCTCAAAGATGCTGCGCAGAAACTGACTGGGCCAAAGAAACGAGCCTTTATGGCGAAAGCGACCGAAGACTACTTCGACGGGTCTGCGCGAAAAGCAGAGACCTATGTAGGCTGGAAACGTCAAACGGTTCAGCAGGGTCTTCATGAACGCCGTTATCCATGAACTTATCGAAGGCAAGGCCCAAGCAGACCCTAAACTAAAGACGACATTCGCCTATACAAAGGTGAGCGCTAACGCTGTGCTGAATGCACTAATTACAGAAAAAGGATACGCCGAAGATGACTGGGAGCGGAATATATTTGCAGCCTAGGGGCATCTATGCGGCCCCGTCAAGGGCAGCTAGGACAGCACCTTGCCATCTGTCACCCCATTCATGACCAGCAATCAGCCCTCTGATTTGCAGGACTTTATGGGCACCGTCTCGGGTCCATTGCATTTTTCCACTCTTCTTGTGTCGAGCATTGATCATCGATTCAATGTGAGATTCAGCCACTTGACTGGTATACGTCTGATTTGCTTGTTCCCGTGCTTCATAATTGACCAGATAGGCTTGATTCCGATTCAAGTAGTCATACAACCCTTCTAGTTTCGAGCGTTTCTGCGGGTTTGTGACAGTCGTCATCAGCCTTTTCAATTGGGTCAGCGCCTCATCAGACTTGCCATGCCACAAAGTCCATTTGACGCGCTCTAAGCTGTCCTTAAATTCGCCTTCCACAGCACTTCTGACATTCTGAAATTGCTTGCCAATGTGGAACCAGTCCAAAATACAGAAGAGCTGTTTACAATGCGACTCCAGACTCAAGAGCGTTGACCAACAATTGCTGGCACCATCGGCGAGAGCGCTCACCACGGTGGTTTTGTCCATCCCCTGCTTCAGGGCCGCATTGAGCAAATATGTTTTCATCGTTACCAGGTTGTCATCTTTGGCCGAGAGTGCACAGCTCTTGAGCTCAATCTTGCGATGATGCTGGTTGATTGTTCGAATACTCTCTGGCCGATAGACAACCGCTGAAAGGGCTTCAAAGCTACGTTTATCCTTGTCCTTGGTGGGAATATGCCCCCCATCCACTTGAACAATTAATTCACCGGATGGAGAAGCACAGTCTTGCTGGGTTGGGGCCTTGAGATTCTCTTCGGCTAGTACTGCACCGATAGCGTCCGTGATCTGTCTGATTTGATTGTGGTTATTCACCCGACGACGATGGACGCTCAACTTTTTCAGGTTAGTTTGAGCTTCCCGATAGCTATACAAGGCCCCCTGTTCACATTGCAATTTAGCCAAGTCTGGATGGGCGGATTGCTTCAATCTGCTTATCTAAGGACGGGTGAGGTAGCAGTGGCAATCAGGTTTTTCTATCAGGGTTTCCACTAACGCATTCAAGGCGACTGCCGCTAAGAGACCGCCCCCCAAACTGCCTTGAATGGTGATGTAGGGCACTGGCAGCGCCATCAACTGGCGCTTGGCTGCAGGAGCATGACTAAAGCCAATAGGCATCCCAATTACGAGCGCTGGCTGAAGTTTTCCCTGGTCAATCCACTGGCAGGCAGCGAGCAAGACCGAAGGAGCATAACCCACGACCAGCACACAGCCTGCAGGAGCCTCCTGTAACCGTTGCTGCCAGAGGTTATCCCGCCAAAATGCTTGCTCGGCATCATCGGCTCCGGCAATGTGGGGGTCATCAATCAGCGTTGTAATGGGGCTTCCCAGATGGGCTAGCCGCGTGTGATCCAGTGTGGTAGCAACAGCGGGGACATCCACGACAACAGAACAGCCTGCTTTGAGGGCAGTGCGGGCAGCGGCGACGGCCTCGTGGCCGAAGCGCACAAAACTGACCATGCTGACATCACCGCAGGCCAACACCAGTTGATGCAACAAGTGAACCGTGATTTCAGAATAGTGAGATAAATCGGGCAGTAACAGCTTCAACGACTCCTGAAATTGCTCCGGATGGGTCGTGACTTCGGTATCGAAATGGCTCCAGATCTGATCTAGTTGTCCCAATCCGGTTTGGGCCTCGACATCCAGTTGCTTCAGCTGCGATAGCGCTTCAGCCTGGGCGATCTGACAGTTGCGATCGCGCCCCAACAGACTTTCTAACGCCGCTGCTGTTTGGCGGAGCTGGGTCATCTGCTGTATGACCGTACGGTATTGCTGCTGCAGCTGGATGCTCAAAGTATTATCCAGAGTAGCTTCAGGATGGCTGTCTAAAAGCTGGCGAATGTGAGACAACTGAAACCCCTGCTGCTTCAGTGCCATTATCCGCCGCAGCCGTTGCACATCCTGCCGGGTATACAGCCGGTAGTTACCTTCAGACCGCTGGGGCTGAGGCAGTAAACCAAGGGTATGGTAATGCCGCACCATGCGAGGGGTGACGCCCACCCCCACGGCATCCGTCAGTTCTTTAATCGTCAGATGGTCTGTCTTCATTCCTTAAGTCTACGGCAACCTTGACATTGACACCAATGTCAAGGTTTAGGCTAGCAGATAGTGTTCTATGGGACAGAGCGGACTATGGCTGCCAATACCCTTGCATCTCCGCATCTCTCGACTTTATTTAAGTTATTTAAGGATGTATTCAAGCGCCATCCCGAGGCCGCCGCTGCGATCGCCTGCGCCATCCTGGTATTGCTGGGCTGGCAGTCCCTCAATTTTGGCTGGCAGGGAGGGGGGATTTTGATCCTGACGGCAGCTTACGTCATTGGTGGGTTCGACAGTGCCCGTGACGGGCTCACAACTCTGCTACAGGAGAAAGAGCTGGATGTTGATTTGCTGATGATCGTGGCGGCTTTGGGCGCTGCCAGTTTGGGGCTATGGCGGCAGGAATACTACCTGATCGTCGATGGAGCGATCTTGATTTTGATCTTTGCCATCAGTGGGGCTTTAGAAGGCTACGCAATGCAGCACACCGAGCGCAGTATCCAGGGGCTGATGAGCTTAACAGCAGATACCGCCCGACTCCTTCAGCGCGGGCAGGAGCGCACCGTCCCCATTGCCCGTCTTCAGGTAGGCGATCTCATTTTGGTCAAGCCGGGAGAACTGGTGCCCACCGATGGCGTGGTGATAGAAGGTGCCAGTATCCTCAACCAGGCTTCGATTACCGGGGAATCTGTGCCAGTAGAGAAAACCATTGGGGATGAAGTCTTTGCGGGTACGCTGAATGGCCACGGAGTACTGCGGATCAATCTGCATCAACCGCCGGAAAGCAGCTTAATTCAGCGGGTAATCCGGCTAGTGCAGCAGGCCCAGACAGAAGCACCTCCCTCTCAACAATTTATCGAGCGGTTTGAGCGGGGCTACGCCAAAGTGATTGTCATGGCCGGGATACTGCTGGGCACAACACCGCCTTTCCTACTGGGATGGAATTGGGAGGAAACGATTTATCGAGCGCTGATTTTTCTGGTGGTGGCCTCCCCCTGCGCCCTGATGGCCTCGATTATGCCCACACTGCTATCGGGCATTGCCAATGGAGCCCGCCGGGGCATTCTGTTCAAAAACGGGGCACAGTTAGAGCAGATTGGACGCATTCGGGCAATCGCCTTTGATAAAACCGGCACTCTGACCACAGGCCACCTGCAGGTCGTGAACCTGCTGGCATCTCAGCCCGACTCCACACAACTCCTACAGGTAGCAGCGGCGCTGGAGAGTCTGTCGGAACATCCCATTGGAGACGCCATTGTGCAGGCAGCCCGCCAGCAAAATCTTGCCTGGGCAACAGCCATCAACGCTCAGGCCCAGGCCGGACAGGGCATCACCGCCCACATGGAGGGTCAGAGGGCCTTAGTCGGTAAAGCGGCCTTTGTTCAGACCCAGGTAGAGACCATTTCTACCCATTGGCTGGAGCAAAGCCAGCAGTGGGAATCGGAGGGCAAAACGGTGGTCTGGGTCGCCCAGGCAGGAGACCTGTTAGGACTGATTGCCGTGGCTGACATGGTTCGACCTGCCGCTGCCCAGGCTGTGGCAGGTCTCAAACAGTTGGGTGTAGAGCATGTGGTCATGCTGACGGGGGACAATTCCCGCACCGCTAACAGCATCGCTGAGCAGGTCGGTGTGGATCAAGTTTATGCAGAACTATTACCCGAAGATAAAGTCGAGGTAATTCGTAAACTTCAGCAGCGGTATCAGACCGTTGCGATGGTTGGGGATGGCATCAATGATGCCCCAGCCTTGGCCCAGGCCACCGTTGGCATTGCCATGGGAGCAGCGGGTAGCGATGTGGCGCTGGAAACCGCTGATATCGTATTAATGGGCGATCGCCTGGAGCGGTTAGAACACGCGATTCGTTTAGGTCGTCGCGCTCAGAGCATCGTGAAGCAAAATATTGTCTTTGCGCTGAGTTTTGTAGTGGTTTTGTTAATCCTGAATTTTGCAGGCAGTATCACGCTGCCGTTTGGTGTGCTAGGGCATGAAGGCTCCACGGTGCTTGTCACCTTGAGTGGATTGCGGTTGTTGATAAATAGATAACACGTTTAGATAAGACGTTGGGGCATCCGCGACTCCGCCAGCACGCGCCGGTCGGTAGCCCGCGCCCCATCAGGATGAACAGCTCAAGATGAACAACTATAGTGAGACACCCCACCAACGTCAGAAAATGCGCTAGGTCTTAGACGATAGTATTTATCTTCTACCTCTTGTGATTGCTCATCATAGGGATAGCTCAATACTGCTTGCAACTCTTTCACTAACGTGTAGTCACCCTGCATGGCCTGTTGATAGGCCGGGACGACCAACCACTCTCGCCATGCGTATTTTGGGTTAGTCTGTTTCATCTTTGTTGATATCTCAGCCAAATCGCCCTCGTTAATGAGGCCGCGCCAGCTTTTCAGCCAAGATTGCCATTGTTCATCGAGTTGTTGTAACGTTTTACCATAGAAGCTCTTCTTCAAGGCTGAGACATCTTCTGGTATATGGGATAACTCGCGGAAGAAAATGGTGTAATCCACCTCTGAGTAGGTCATTAACTGCATTAATTGTTTAAATAGCTCTGGGTTAAATTCAGTTAAGCCAAGTTTGGCCGCCCACATTTTTTGAATTTGTTTTTGCATGGCTTCTGCAAAGCCACGGCCTACTTGGTCAAACTGTTCTAAAGCTTCAGCATCTTCTGCAAGTAGCGGTCTCACAGCCTTCCAAAACATATAATAATTCGCTTCTGCTGCGATGGGCTGATTGAAGAATGCAAAGTGTTCGCCGCCGCCAGTCCAAGGTTGAAACCAAGGGTCAAAAATTTCGCAAAACCCAAAGGGTCCATAGTCGAGGGTAAAGCCGCCAGCGGCGCAGTTGTCACTATTAAAATTACCCTGGCAATAACCAACACGTAGCCAATTGGCTACCAGGGTCATAAGACGCTGGCGAAATAGCTTAGCCAACTCAACCAGTTGATCTGCAAAACCAAGGCTTTGATTAATGTCGCTTTTGTATTCTCGCTCAATTAAATGCGATGCTATCATGCTCAACTCTTCTAATGCTTTTGGATGAGCATTTCTGTGGGCTCGGCGGGCAAATAACTCTAGCTGACCAACGCGTAAAAAGGAGGGTGCAACGCGAGTTGAAATGGCCACAGGGTTGTCCACCAAAATATCAGGGTCAAGCGAGTGGGAGTCTTGAGAATACCAAGGCCGGGTAACGGTCTCAGATTTAGAAACATACAGTGTCAAAGAGCGCGATGTTGGCACACCTAAAGCGTACATATAGTCTTGCGCTAGAAACTCACGCACACTTGAACGGAGTACTGCGCGCCCTTCGGCACCACGGCAATAGGGCGTTGGCCCACCTCCTTTCAATTGCATTTCCCAGCGCTGGCCGTTGAGTATTCCTTCAAATACGGATATCGCCCGACCGTCGCCATAACCATTACCCGTACCGAATGGACAATTTTGGGTATATTCGGTGCCATAAATCGACAGTGCATACCCCGTCGACCAGCCAACCTGACGCATAGGCTCATGGGCAGCAGAGAGGTCACCCGAAAATACATGGCGAAATTTTTCATCAAGCGCCAGCTCATCGCTCAACCCAAGTTCCTTAAAAAAAGTGCTGCTATGGGCCACATATTCTGGG
>JBCDDJ010000139.1:0-13771 GCA_039180385.1 Cyanobacteria bacterium P01_G01_bin.38
AAAGGCCTGCACCAGGGGCTTGGGCAGCGCCAGCCCCGAGGTTTCAATCACCATGCAGTCGATCTGATCACGCCGCCTCATCAAGGCTTGCATGGTAGGCAAAAATTCTTCTTGTACCGTGCAACAGAGGCAACCATTGTTGAGCTCAACAATGGTGTTAGCTACTGGATTGTTGTTAGTGAATGCATTATCTGGATTCTCGTCTTCATCACAGACCTGACACGAGCGCAATAGCTCACCATCAATGCCGACTTCGCCAAACTCGTTGACCAGTACCGCAATCCGGCGACCTTGATTATTTTGCAGCAAATGACGCACCAATGTCGTTTTGCCCGCCCCGAGAAACCCCGTGACGACCGTAACTGGAATCTTATGCATTTTTTTAGTCCAAGATATTTGTTTGTTGCTATCGGAAACCCACACTGCGAGAAGAGCACTAGACACGCAGCGGCTAGTACTAACCAGACTCGCTTAGGCGCAAGCACTGAATAAAATGCCCAACTTGAATATTTGCAAGATGGGATAACCTAATCCCCTCCTGGGAGGGGTGACGGGGTGGGTTGGCCGTTGGCGCTAGCTATTTAAAGCCCCATCGCGGACGAGAGAAATACTGCCCCTGCGCCGCAAATCACAAACCCGGCATAGCGTATAGCCTGTCCCTTCTTTAAAACCTTTTGCCCCAGCCAAAATGCCGACAGGGCGATCGCCAGCTGAATCACACTAAACCCGATCAAATACCACATCAGCGGCGTCATCTCAGCGCCCACAATCGCCTCACCGTAGGCGTAACCGTGGAATATTCCCGCTAAAACTGCCAGGGAGGCCGCGATCGCAGGCGATGTTGTCTTTGCCCGGGCTAGCAAAATACCAAAGCCCAGCACCGAGGCCGAGATCAACAGCTCAGGTGTGGGCAAGTTCCATGCCAGTAAATGCATGCCAGTGCCTAGCAAAGCCGCACCCACAAAAGCAATCGGCGTCAATAGCCCCCAGCGCTGGGTGGCGGCCAGCAGGCCCACTGCGATCACAAAGGCCAGGTGGTCTGGGCCAATAACAGGATGGCCTAGACCTGACAAAAAGCCTTCTAGTCCATTGCTAGGCGTCTGACCGCCAAACGGGTGATGGGCAAACGCTGGGGATGCCAGTGCCACCAGGGCGACACAGGTGAGGGTTGCGATCGCAGCAATTACCGTAAGTTTATTGACTTTAGGTCGTTTTAATGGGGCCGACTCATTCACATTTAAATCTTTCATCTGTACCTCGCAGATGTAGGTTTTCGAGATGGATGGCGGGCATTCTGACTTAAGTAATTTTGGATTTTGGATTTTGGATTTTTGGATAATATCTATCCAAAATCTAAAATCGCCCATTTCAAATCACCATCACAGCTGCGGGACAGCGTCGGATTTGCACCGACTTTCCCCCTTACCTCTAACGGCTGCTCTCCGTTAGAACCAACCTAGACTGCCGATCGTATCATGGTTGACTGCCAGCTCTGATAAAGCCTTACAAAGGATCACCATTTGGAAATTTATGCACCCAAGTCAGAGCCGGCTGGTTGGTTAGGAGCCAGGAGCCAGTCAGAGATCAGGCATACATACTTTTTTGGATTGGTTGCGGTATCCTGAATGCTCGAACGTCAAAATTAAACCGCTACTCAAAGCCATCATAGATGCATGGGAAATCCTCCAATCATCTGCGGAATTTAAAACTTAGCGCTCAAAACTCAAACAATGCTCCAAGCCATTCTCTTTGACCTAGATGGCACCCTGGCCCACACCGATCCGATCCACTTTCGAGTGTGGCAGTCGATGCTAGCGCCCTATGGGCTGGTCTTTGACGAAGCTTTTTATAAAGCCAACTTTAGCGGACGCCTGAACCCGGCTATCGTCCGCGATCTGCTGCCGCAGCTCTCACCGGAGGAGGGTGAGCGGCTCAGCACTGAAAAAGAAGCCCGGTTTCGCATCGCCGCCGCTGAGCAGCTCCAGCCACTGCCGGGGCTGATGGGGCTAATCGCCTGGCTTAAGCAACAGCGATTGCTCAGCGCCATTGTCACCAACGCACCGCGCCCCAACGCTGAGTTTATGATCCAAACCCTGCGACTGACGAATCTGTTTGACACCGTGGTGATCAGCAACGATTTACCGAGGGGTAAACCAGACCCCCTGCCCTACCAAACCGCGCTGCAACGGCTAAAACTGGCCCCCGAGCAGGCTGTGGTGTTTGAGGACTCTCCGTCGGGGATAAAGGCTGCGATCGCAGCAGGCATCACCACCATCGGCGTCGCCACCTCCTATACCCCTGAGGAGCTGTATGACCTCGGGGCAACCCTGGCGATTCAAGACTTTACCGATACCCGGCTACGAGAGCTGGGGGTCGGCATTTAGGAGGGCGAAAGGCGAAAGGGTTGGGATTCTACTCTCCGCTAGGGGGTAGTTGATGCTAGCGGCCTACTCCCTTTCGCCTTTCGCCCTTAACCCTTAACCCTTAACCCTTCCAATCAACCCGATAAATCCCCTCTGACCCATCCACAAACCGAGCCCGAAAGGCCAGTCCTTGACCATGTAGGCCATATTGACCCAGCATCAGATTGCGAATCGGCTTGTCTTCTAAAATATCGCCCACCCCAATCACCTTGATCAGTTCGTCCTTGAGTAGGACAAACAGGCCCAGGTGGCCATGGCTATCGCCCGCCAAAAAGGCAAGGGTCTCTCCCTGCACCGAAAACGCATGGAACCGAGCAAAGGTCTCGAGGCTATCTGGAATCCGCGTCTGGGTATTCACCAATGCTGCTAAACCATCCGCCGCCAGTCGATAAAGCCCCTGCTGAAAAACATTGCCCCGGCCACAAAATGTCACCTGGCCAGCAGACACCAACGGATCGCTAAAGGACGTAAACGTCCCAATCCCTTCGGGAATGGAGGTTTGTACCGTTGCGAAGGGACTCAAATCACCGTCAAGGTATCGATACAGCCCCATCTGATACTGACTATCATGGGCGCGAAAAACCACCTGACCCGTTGCGCCGTCAATAGCAGGTCGACCCAGGTCAACAAACGGGGTCGGGCAGTCTGCCCCAGCCTGACGGGTAATCATGTGCAGGGTGCCGTCGCAGTAGCTAAAAATCCCCTTTTGCTGATCGGACATGAGGCGTCCTAAAAACGCAACCTTGCCCGCCTGCACCGACGGATTACTGAAATTAATCAGTCCATCACCGTTTTCTAAAATCGGCTGCTCTGTCAGCAGCAAGGGCTTAACCGCCCCTTTGGCGGCTGTGGATGCCGCAGCCGCCGTCAGATCAGCTTGAAAAAGGGCATTTTGCCCAGACTGGGTTTGACCGCAAAATAAAATTTTCTCTGCGCCATCAAACGCAGGAGCTGCCCCAAAATGGGCAATTGGATCGGTCCCAACAGGCTGCGATTGATGGGCACTGACCGCCGCTTTGACCGCCTGCAAATCGGCCCGATAGAGGGCCGACGTCACCAATGTCTGACCCCAAAATACAACGGTGTCTCCCCATAGAGCTGCCTGGGTCAACCCCAAACCAGTCAGGCTATTGCGATCTCCCGATGGGGAGGCAGGCACCTGTACCAAACGGGTAAACTCCAGGCCTGAGGTGGATGATGCGATCTCAGTCTCTGGGACCGACGTCTGCCGCCAAGCAGAGGGTAAAAAACTGTCTAAAAAAGAGGCAGTTTGGGATGAGTTAGTATTCATAAAATTAACCTGATGGCTGTCAAAGCAAGATGCTTAGACCCCTCTGCCGATTAACCAGGGAAAACACAGACCGTTGAGGGCAACCAAGCCCTCTATAAGGACTGGGTCATTTTACGTATCTAGATTATCTCGCTCAGGGTAAAACACAGGTCAAAATAGACGTAAATCAAACAATTTACCAGGATATTATTTACCAGGCACTTATTTACCGGCCATCTTAAACGGTCCCGGTCTGGGTGCCAAGCGGCAGTTCTAGGGTATCCCCCAAGGTTTCTCCAGTATGAAAAGCGGCTAGCAAAACGTCGCTGGTCTTCCCCCAACCAATCGTACCGTTGCACTCCAGACTAATCGCCCCAAAGTCGCGATGGTTGCGGGTAGCCTCTGCAAACGACTTGTCGAGGGCTTGCTGTAGCGAAAGACCATCGCTCACCCGAATCACCACCCGCGCCGCCAGACATTCGTCAATAATGTCTTCGCCAATGCCAGTGCAGCTCACCCCCGCCTCAGCATTGGCATAGTTGCCCGCTGGCATGGCCGAGTCACTCACCCGCCCGATGTGCTCGAGCCCTTTGCCCCCGGTGGAAGTGCCCGCCGCGATTTGCCCCGTGCTATCGAGGGCCACCACCCCAATCGTGCCGCGTCGGGCCAAGTCGTCATCGCCTCCACTGGCCTCGGCGACGACCCCCGCCATCGTTTTGCTGAAATTATCTTTACGCTCCTGCATCCACTCGGTTAGGCGTAGGTCCGTCGTCGGGTCAAAGATCGGCATCTGCAACACCCGCGCCAGCTCAGCCGCCCCATAGTCAGACAGCACCCGATCGGTTTGCTGCTGCAAAAACGCCGCCATCTCAATCGGATGCTCAATCCGCGATGCGTTTATCACCCCCCCAAAGGCTTGGGAAGCACCGTCCATTAGAGACGCGCTCATGCGCACCTGCCCATCGGATTGCAGCACCGATCCTTTCCCTGCATTAAACCGGGGGTGGTCTTCTAACAAACGGCACCCGTGGATCACAGCTGCCCTGGCATCAGCCCCCGCCTGTAGTTTGCCATAGGTCTCTTCAATAATCGATTGCAGCGCCTGACGTACGGCGATCAGCCCACCTTTGCCCTTGAGCGAACTGCCCGCGCCGCCGTGGATGATGAGTTTGGGTTGGATATCTGTGGGCATGGGAGAGCCTGGTGGGGGGTTGGGAAAGGGAAAGGGCGAAAGGGTGCAGAGGCGCAGGGGGGATATCGTGAGGTGCGTTCAACACAACCGACATTTTTTATCGCCCCTGGAAGTACCCTTATGTCAATGCGCCGTTTGGGGAATCAACTTAGAAAAATAAAGATTACGGGTCATTATCGTACAGCAGGCTATAGCAGGGCAATGGCGGATGTCAGGGGCTCAAAATGTGCCAAATTCAAAATTTGCTAAATAGCGTCAGGAGTACGCTCAGCAAGACGGTTTGACCGACAATGGCAATCACGCCCCACAGGAGGAGCTGCCAACGGTAGTGGGCCCATAAGTCTACCAGAGCAGATTTAATCAGTGCCTGGGTAACCTGCTTAACCTCATCAATCACAGCCTCGCTTTTGCCCTCCATTGCCTTGATGGCATCCTCACTCTGGGCGTGCAGTGCTCTGATTGACTGTTCTCCCTGCCCTCTGACATCATCAATTGAGGCAGCTCCTAAAGATTGAATGTCATCAATCACTTCCTGACTTTGGACTTTAAGCTCTGCAATCAAGGTTTCACTGAGCGATCGCACTTCGCCAATGGCCCCCTGACTTTTGTCTTGCACCTTGTCTAAAGACTCTCGAACCAATGCGGTTAAATCAACCATGGCACCTCCTATAAATTTTGAGTTTTGAGGGCAATTTTTGAGTTTTGAGGGTTGAATTTTGAATGGAGCCGCTCGCTTAAAACTCAGCATTCAGACCTTAAAACTCGTTCATTCTTAAGTCCAATGACTTAAGTTCAATGATGGTCTTTAAGATAGGATGAGCGAGACATCGCTTAATGGTTTGCAAAGATCGTCATGCCTACTTGGATTAAGGAAACAGACCAGGCATTTTATCTGATGGAGGGCAACTTTTACATCGATAAGCTGCCGAAGCAACCTCGCCCCGCCGGTAGCGGTGAAGCAGGGGAGACAACGGTCACCCTTGATAAATTCAGGACCTGGCTAACGCGATTGGATGAACCCCCCGGCGCGATGGTGATCGCCACCTGCATCGACACCGAAGAACCCATCGTCCAACCCACGATTGAGATCACCCAAAAACCAGACGCGGTGATGGTGGGCGAAGAGGTCATTATCAAAGGTCGGATGCCTGCCTACGTGGGAGAGCCCATCGACCTTTATGCCGAGGTTAGCGGCGTTTTTTATCTGCAAACCCGAGACCCCGCTAAGAAACCTAAAGTCCAAGAAGACGGCACATTTGATCTTCGATTTCGCTTTTTTAGCCCTGGCAATCGTCGCCTCAAAATTGAGATCGGGCCCCTGAGCGAAATTTTCGCTGTGACCGTTCGCTCCGGCTTTCGGATTACCAGTATTCCCTCATCAGCAACGGCAGGGGAGGTTTTTAACATCGTCGGGTCTGCCCCCGTAGAGGATGCGGGCAAAGTGTTACAGCTGTTTGTAGACGACCGTCTGCAACCGTCCTCAGCCAAAGTGCAAAGTAACGGCACCTGGCAAATACGATTTGGCCTGTACGGTCTGGGGAATCGAAGCCTAAAAGTGGCCGTCGGCAGCAGTAGCGAAACCAAAGTGGTGAAGATCTCACTGCGGGCAATTTTCTCAAACTTTACGGTCCCCGAGCGACAGCTATATAGCCCTGACTACCCCGCCACTAGCTCCCCTGTGCTTGGCAGCGTCACCTTTACCGGCGGCTTTATGGAGCCCCACGGCCACAGCTTCAAATCTACGAAGTACGCTATTTTTGACGCCAGCCCTAACCGCATCCAGACGCTGTCATCTAGCGATCGCAACCTCGGTATCGACTACGTTGTCACCAGCAGCGGCAAGCCCATCCGCAACTGGTATCCCGGTCGGGTGACAAAGGTCGGTGACGAAGGCGGCTACGGACTGCGCTGCCACGTCTCTTTTGCCTATTCTTATCTCTATGGAGGTCAGTCTTACCCGGTGCGGGGGGCCTATGCCCACGCCGCCAGCTTTTCAGTCGGGGTCGGCGACTTTGTTAAGCAAGGCCAAACTATCGGTGTGATGGGCAACACAGGGGCCAGCCAGGGCCCCCACGTCGACTTTCGCCTGTGGATCTACGTCAACGGCAGGATCATTGACCTCAGCCCAAATGCGTTTGAGGCCCACTTGAGGAAGATAGAGGGTAATTGAGGGTCCAGGTTGCATATACCAGCTTCAGGACTGGGATAGTGGGTAATGGGCTTCGACGTGAGCGCTCGGTTCGGCTGAGCTCATCGTTGAAGTCAGCCGAACGATAGTGAGTTAATAGATTCCAACCACGAGCTTATTCACTGGACTGCCTGGTCACTGGACTGGTTCTTGCGTCGTCGGCATCGCTCTGAGCAGTATTTCACCTCATCCCAGCACTCCGCCCACTTCTTGCGCCAGGTAAACGGACGCTGGCAAACCGGGCAAATTTTGCTGGGCAAATCTGACTTTGAGCGCTGTCGAGCCATTGAGGTTTTTCAAGCTTAAGGATGGGTGTAAAGCGGCGTATAATCCTGTCTACCTCAGCCTAACCTAAAGCCCCCTTCCGGCTCAGATGCTTGACTTAGATCTACCAGAGATTAAGCAGGCAAGACGCCCGCCCCCCCTGCCTCCCTGGGCAAATTAGCCTGAACTCATCCACCCACCACCCACTCCCCTTTCCCATGCCCCCCAACCTCCGCATCATCCTCGTCGAACCCGCTGGCCCCCTTAACGTCGGTGCGATCGCACGGGTGATGAAAAATTTTGGCCTCACCCGGCTAGTCTTGGTCAACCCCCAGTGTGACCCGCTTGGGGCCGAAGCCACCCAGATGGCAGTCCATGCCAAGGATGTGCTCACCCAGGCCCGCATTACCCAAACCCTGCCAGAGGCGCTGGTCGGCTGCCAGCGAGCCATCGCCACCACCGCCCGCCCCCGTGAGCTAGGCGATCCGTTAGAGCTGCCTGAGACAGCCTTACCCTGGCTGGTAGAGGCTAATAACATTAACACCGCCTTAATTTTTGGCCGCGAAGACCGAGGATTGAGCAATGATGAACTCTACCAGGCCCAGCGATTTATTAAAGTCCCCACCGACGCCGGTTATGCTGCGCTAAATTTAGCCCAGGCCGTCGCCATCTGCTGCTACGAACTCGCCCGTGTAAACGCCCCCTCTCCCCCTCTCCCCCCCGCCCCCTCTTCTCAACCTCCCCTCTCTTTACGAAATGCCCCCCCATCTGCTAAACAGTCTGCATCGCTAGACGATCTAGACGGGTATTATCACCATCTAGAATCGGTGCTGCTCAGCATCGGCTACCTGTATCCCCATACCGCCCCTAGCCGCATGCGAAAATTGCGTCGTCTACTGCACCGAGCTACCCCCTCTGCCCAAGAAGTGGCGCTATTGCGCGGGATTCTGAGGCAAATTGAGTGGGCCACCCGACAAGTTAATTCAGGGTCGCCGCGTGATTAAACGCACCCAGACGATCTGTAATAGGTTGAGATCATGACAGAGCCCCAAGGTCCCTATCGCAAGCCGCCCCGCCCCCCCTCCCGACAAACCGCAGCACGCCCAACCACAGCGCGTCAGACATCGCGACGCAATCGGCGGCGGCAGCGCGATCGCTCCGCCAACGACAGCCAGCGACGTCCCCAGAGCGAGCCTGTCTATAGCAGTCTGCCCCCCGAGCGGCCTCGCCGTCGAGGGCGCTCATCTACCCTGCGGGGGACCACAGGGCGGCCAGGCCACACCACTTTACCCCCGCTGCCCAAGGCCCCAAAGCCTGTCCTCGTCGGCATCCAACTGCTGATCATTGGGGTGGGGGTGGCCGCCCTGGCCGGTACGCTGTTGTCGGTGCTCACCCCAGCCGATGTCCAAATTGGCAGCCCTGACCCAGCCCCAACCGCCTCCCGCACAGAGTCAGTGGTGATGGCCAAAAACCGCTCCACAGAGGCCACCGGGCTCTCCGTTAGCCAAGAAATCACCTCCCTTAAAGCCCAGTTAGAAGCCCTGCCTGAACTCACCCCAGGGCTCACCCCGGCGGTTTACTTATTTGATCTCGACACTGGCAAATATGTTGATCTAGCAGGTCAACAGGCGCTGCCAGCGGCCAGCACCATCAAGCTGCCCATTTTGCTCGCTTTTTTCCAGGAAGTGGATGCCGGGCGCATCACCGTTGAGCAAATCATGGCGATGCAGGCCACCCAGATCGCTGGGGGCTCAGGAGATATGCAGGGGCAACCTCCAGGCACCCAATACACTGCCTTGGAGGTGGCCACCCAGATGATTATCAACAGCGATAACACGGCCACCAATATGATGATTGACCTGCTAGGCGGCGCAGAGTCTCTCAACCAACGGTTTCAAGTCTGGGGGCTGAGCCAGACTCAGATCACCACCCCCCTGCCTGATTTAGATGGCACCAATACCACCAGCCCTTACGACCTGGTTAAGGTCATGGCCATGCTCCATAAAGGAGAGCTGCTCAGCCTCAGATCCCGCGATCGCGTTTTGAATATCCTACAGCGCACCTATAACAAAAATTTGCTGCCCTCTGGCATCGAAGAAGCTGCCCTGACCTATAACAAAACCGGCGACATTGGGGCCGTGTTGGGGGATGTGGCCCTGGTCGATCTCCCCAACGGCAAACGCTATGCGATCGCAGCCTTAGTGCAGCGCCCCGAGAACGATGGCCGAGCCGGTGAACTGATTCGCCGCATTTCTCAAACCGTTGCCCAAGAAATGAATCAGGCCATCAACCCCACCCTGCCCCCTAATCCAGCAAGCGAACTCGACGCTTCCGATGAAACTGCCCCCGAAACTACCCCGGAGGAAGGTCCTCAAGGTGACGATCTGGATTCAACCGAAGCCGTTGCGCAATGAGGTGGGGACGCTGCGCTCGGTAGGGACGCTGCGCTCGGTGAGTTCGCTGTGCTGGATAAAACGCTACTGGTTTCAAACGTTACAATCATCTCCCCCACTCCCCACTCCCCCACTCCCCCAAAATCCTAATCTCAAAGCCTTTCCAGCTTGACAAAGGGGGCATCTCTGATAGAGTCTGGGGAACGATTGTCTGAAGAACAGGTGTATCGTCATCCCCCGCATCGTTGGCAGCTCAGGTCAACGCTTTGTCCCGTAGGTATTTCAGCATGACCAGCGCAGCGAACAGTCCCACCGCTCCCCACAACGCGGAGACCCTCCCCACGGATTTAGCCCACGTCAAACAACTCGCTGCCGCTGGCCATTATCGAGCTATTGCGTTTTGGCTTAATGAGGCCCTGATTCCCCAGGGGGTTTATGCCCACGTCCAGGCAGACGATCGGCCAGGGTGCCTGCGTATTCTCATCGAGTTTAAGCGCCAGCCCAAAAAAGAAATCCTGATGCGACTGATCTGTAGCCGCGTTTGGAAACTCAACTCCGACATCATCGAAGGCATTCACGTCACCGCTCGTTTCATCGGCCAGTCGCGCCATCAGTGGAAGCGCCGGGTCCGGGTCCTGTCCCCTGCCTTTCGCCAAAAGCACGAGGTCCAACCGCCTCGCCCCCTGAGTCAGCCAGAAAGCAAGCCGACCCCCATCGACATCAACGCCCTCGCCATTCGTCGTCGCGATGCCCGCCGCCATCGGATGATTTTCAAATCCCGCGCAGTCATCGACCAGCAGTTTAAGCTACTGCGGGCAGTGGTCATTACTGGCTCAGCCACCGCCGCTTTTATTTTGGGCTGCATCACGGAGATTATGATCTCAGGTCATGGCCCTAACCTGCCTCAATTTGGCATCCAGCCCAGTCAGCACATTGAGGGCCAAACTGAGGGCCAAACCAACCCTGATGAGCCAGCTGACGCGCTTTCTGACGTCACACCTGACGCCACAGAGATTTCCTTTGCACATCGCCGCTATCCAGCGCCACGCACCGTTATGGCCCCCCTGGAGCCCGTGGCCGTGGTGCCCCACACCCAAGTCCCTAACCCCACAGACCCCAACATTACGCTACTGTTTGGCGGCGAGGTCACCCTGGGCGATCTCAATATCAAATCGCAGGAGAGTGCCGATCAGCTATTCGGTGATATCAGCGCCTATCCCCAGGCCGATATCGCCATGGTTAACCTGGGCAACCCCCTGGCTACGGCAGGCACGTCTTTGCAGGAAGAATATCACCGCCGTACCCACCTCGATGCGGTGACGGCCCTACGTGAGGGCGGTGTAGATATCGTCGGCCTGACCAGCGATCGCACCCTGCACTACGGCGAGCAGGGTCTACTAGAAACCCTGGAAACCCTTGACCAGGAGGGCATTTACCGGGTGGGGGCAGGTCGTGACAATCGCGAAGCCAGACGACCCGAAATTTTAGAAGTCAAGGGTCAACGGATTGCCTACCTGGGCTATACCCCCGACGGCATCAACGCTGCTCAAGTCGACAAAGCGGGCGTCAATGTCCAAGACAAGGCCGCCATCGCCGAAGACATCACCGCGTTGCGCAACGACGTCGATTGGATTGTAGTCAACTATCGCTGGCTGGGGGAGTTAGGCCAAACCCCCAGTCAAGAACAAGTAAAGCTGGCTCGCACCGCCATTGATGCTGGGGCTGACTTGGTGGTGGGCTATCACCCCGAGCAGCTCCAGGGGGCTGAGCTTTATAAAGAACGCCCCATTGTCTATTCCCTAGGAGACTTTATTTTTGCCGATGCCCCCCTCGACGATCGAGATACAGCGGCGCTGAGGGTTTCACTGCGCACCGGGCAGATGAAAGTTGAATTTTTACCCATTACCGTCCGCAAAGCCCAGCCCCGCGCTGCCAGGGGAGAAAAGGGCGTCATCATCTTACGTCAGCTGCGGGAGGCGTCCGAGCAATTAGAAGCCCCCCTAATTTTTCCGGCCATCCTGGATGCCCAACCTCATCCTAAAGCCCCGAAACCCGCAAAACCGGCTCCAATGGATCGAGCAGTTCCAGCAGTTCCGACTGAGGCAGATACGCCAAAACTCGTCTCGCCGGAGCTGGCCCCGGCTCCAGAAGATCTCACCCCCGATAGCCTGATTCCAGAGACGTCTGCCCCCAACGAGACCCCCCCTAAAGAAAGCACCCCCACCAGGATTGGGCCAGAAAACGAGCCAGAAAACACGCCAGACCCGACCCTACGCGACTCGATTCCCCCCATTCAAGAACTCGAATGGGCCCCGTTTCCAACCAATCCTTCCCAGGAAACATTGCCATCCAAGGTCCCTGATCGGGCCCCTCGCGATCGCAGCGATAGCTTTACTGAGGAAGATTTCATCGACTCCGATACCGAGCTAGCCCCAGACATCTCGCCGTCTGAGTCATCGCCCGAGCCATTCGGGGATACCCCGGCTGCGGACGATGAAGCCCTTGATGATTGGGGACCTAAAACAGACGCCAGCGAGCTTGAGTCAGGCCCTGATTTGCAGGCAAGTCCGCCCCCGTCGACCCAGCCAAATCCGCCATCCACCCACGAAGTTGGGCCCACCCCAGCACAAATCCCAGCGGCAGAGGGGGCCATCAAGCCCTACGGCGAACCCCTGGTTGGCCCACTTACCCAACTCCTCACCCGGCCAGCCAGCGACCAAACCACGACTCCAATAGTCGCCCCCTCGCCCGCTTCAGCGGGGTCCAGCTCCGACTCACCAAAGATTGTCGAGCGATCGCAGCCGTCTGAGCTATTGCCACAGTAGACTCAGCACCCAAATCCCAAGCCTGACCCAGCACGACCCTGCCTAGCGGCAGGGTCGTGCTGGGTCAGGCTTGGGAGTAATCTTGATTTTTTATACAATCTTCGTTATACTTGCTACTTACTTCATAGTGCTTTCACATTTAGGGCAACCTATTTTACAGCAACAGTTTGGGCGCATCCCGTCCCTGGTGGGCGTTTCTAATTCTATCGATGTTGGTCGGTCTCCCCGCAATTTGATGTAACCGATTTCATTTCCGTGATTCCCAGCTTAGCTGCTCAGATATCGGCTTAAACCGCCGTAATAGAACCGTTTGAAATGTATCCAATCCACTCCGGTTTGGGCGGATGCACTGTGAGATCAGTGATATCCCCTAAATTTTTTTTTTGGATTTGGTATCAATATCTTCAGGATCTTGATGAGATAGGTCAGTAATTAAGAACAAGGAGGTCGTTGGTTTATCACCAACACCACTTCCTACATATCGTCTATTCAACTTGAGATATCAAACAATGGGAAAGGCAGGAAAAGCACTCAAATCAGTTCTCACGCAATATGGCATAAGTCAAAATCGCCTGGCTGTCACCATGGGCGTCGCTCGGTCAACTGTAAACCAGTGGGTAAATGAGGTTAGCGATCCACTCGCTGACTCAGTGCCCGCGATTATGATTGCCCTAGAAGCCCTAGAGCCATCTGCAGCTAGAAACTTCCTCAATCTTTATCTAGATCGAGGCTAACCATCTCTAGGCATCTCCCTACCATCCATCTACGTCATCTACAGACTCCTTAAAGATTTTTTTAACTGCGGCATTTGCTCAATCCCCCTTGCTTATCTCCAAACAAGCCAAGTGCACGCAGCCTTCACCCTCAAATTGTCCCTATGCTAAATCCCGGCTGGCTGCCCACAACATCACACAACTTTTTGACGCTACGGCAACCACACAGGATGTAATCCTGAGAAGGGTAGCGTCTGGGGCTGGACGGGTGACGGTGTTTTAGCCAACCGATCTTCTAGACTTTTAAACAGTGGCAGCAGCCATAAACGCCCCGCTGCGATCGCACGACCATCATCCGCCCGAATCGCATTTCGATCGTCCAGATTAGCGTTGTCCGCCGCCACGGTTTCATCAAACAAAATCGCCAACCCATCCGGCGAAATGCTCATGTTGACTGAGGGCTGGGGCGGCATTGCAATCAGATCAACTTTTTCGCCCGTTTC
>JBCDDJ010000140.1:0-13727 GCA_039180385.1 Cyanobacteria bacterium P01_G01_bin.38
AGCATCTGTTGCTCACCGCCGGAGAGCAAGCCTGCTTTTTGAGATTGACGTTCTCGCAGTCGAGGAAACCGACGCAGCATCTGTTCGATGTCTTTATCAATCTCAGCATCGCGACGGTGAAATGCCCCCAGTCGTAAGTTGTCAATCACATCCAGTTCTCGAAACACCTGGCGGCCTTCAGGGATAAGCACAATGCCAGTTTGAGCTATTTGGTGAGCGGGCACAGCGGCCAGCGAACGCGTCAAAAACTGCACCTGCCCTGACCAGGGGGGCAACAAATTTACCAGGCTTTTCAGGAGGGTGCTTTTACCGGCCCCATTAGCCCCGATCACGGCCACTAGCTCCCCTTGATTCACTTCTAGGGAGAGTTGTTGTAGCACCTGTAAAGTGCCATAGCCCGAGACTAGATTTTGTACCAGCAGCAGCGGCGATGGTGTTGACGGGCGATGATGCTTTTGTCTGGGCACAGATGGGGTCGTTTCTGTTGAAGTGCCCAAATACGCCTCCAGGACTTTCGGATCTTGTTGTACCTGACTGGGGTGGGCTGATGCGATCGCAACGCCGCTGTCCATCACCAGCACTGTATCTGAAATGCCCATCACCAGCTCCATATCATGCTCAATCAAGATCACCTTGATGCCACTGCTGGCAATCCGTCGGATGAGTTGGGCGAGGGTGACCTTATCTTCTTTACTGAGCCCCGCTGCGGGTTCATCTAGCAACAAGACCTGGGGGCGGGTGACCAGGGCGCGAGCGATCTCGACCAGACGGCGATCGCCGAAGGACAATGCCGCCGCGGTCTGATGCACATCTCCCCGATAGCCCACAAACGCCAGCACCTCCAGCAGAGAGGATTCGGGTTGACGGCTGCAGCCGATCCCCAATAAGGCCGCCAGTACAAAGCCCAACCGCCCGCCGGTATCGGCCACCCGCAAATTGTCCAGCACCGACAGATCATTAAATAAACGCGTGGCTTGAAAGGTACGACTGACACCCAAGCCTGCAATTTGGCGACTGGTGAGGTGGGTCAAATCGGTCTGCCCCAAATAAATTGAGCCCGCTTGGGGACGGTAAAAACCACTGATCAAATTTAGCAGGGTGGTCTTACCCGCCCCATTGGGGCCAATCACCGCCGTAACCGTGCCTGGATTGGCCGTTAAGCTGACTTGATCCACCGCTCGAATGCCGCCAAAGTGAAGACAAACACGCTTCACTGACAGGGGCGCAGGGGTTCGGTGTTGGGACACCCGGGCAGGCAGATTGGGGGGCGTCAGCAGGGGATAGACAGGGTCGGGGCGCTCTAACCAACGTTTGAATAGGCTCATGACGCCGTTGGGGGCTAGCCGCAGGGTCAGCAGCAGCAGTGAGCCAAACACTAGCAGCTGATAGTCGACAAAATCATGGAGAAATTCTGGCAGGATGACCAGAATAATCGCCCCGACAAAAGCCCCTTCTGCCGTACCCAGCCCCCCTAAAATAATCACCAACAAAAACAGGATAGAGCGGTGAAAGGTGAAACTGTCAGGGCTGACAAAGCCCACGATGGCTGCAAAAAAGATGCCCGCAACGCCGGTCAAGGCGGCTGAGACCGCAAAAGCCATGACCTTGACATAGAGCGGATTTAAACCCATGGCAGCGGCTGCGATCGCATCGTCCCGCACCGCTTGAAAGGCGCGCCCCCAGGCATGACGCTTGAGTAGGGCAAACGAAATCACCGACAAAAACGCAATGATGATCACCAGCAGCACCGTATCCCGCAGGGCCGGTTGCAGCCCCAGCAGCATCGGTTTGGGAATGCCGCTGAGTCCACCAAAGCCCCCGGTAAGCCCCACCCACTCGATCAAAATGCGCTCGACAATGATGCCAAAGGCAATGGTGACCATGGCCAGATAGGGGCCACTCACCCGTAAGGCAGGGGCCGCTAAAGCAGCCCCCATCCCTGCCGCCGTCACCGCTGCCATCACCATTGCAAACCCAAAGTGCCACTGGGCTTTGAGCATCAGCAAGCTACCCGTATAGGCCCCGATCGCAAAAAATCCAGCATGGCCAATCGAAATCTGCCCAGACAGACCTGCCAAAATATTGAGCCCGACCGCCACCAGGGTGGTCACGCCGATCATCCCCACCACAAACAGGTAGTAGGTATTGGGTGCGGCCAGCGTTGCGCCAACCGCGATGGCAAATAGGCAGATCCCAATGGCAAACCGAATTTTCATGCCCGTACGCCTATACCTTCTTTACCTGAGCCTGGCCAAATAAACCATTAGGCCGCAGCGCCAGGACTAAAATCACCACAGCAAACCCGACAATCTCTCGATAGCTGCCACCAAATATTCCTGCCGCCAGCGATTCGACAACGCCGTAGACAATGCCAGCAACGACCACCCCCCAGGGGTTGCCCAACCCGCCGATGATCGCTGTAGCAAAGGCTTTGAGCCCCAGCAGTGTGCCCATCGTGGCCGACACATTGGCAATCGGGGCAATCAGCATCCCGGCCAGACCCGCTAGCGTAGTCGACAGAGCAAAAGACAGGGCAACCAGCCACGCCACCGGCACCCCCATTAATCGAGCCGTATCGGGATTTTCACTCACCGCCAAAAAAGCTTTACCCAACAGAGTCCTCGTAAATATCACGCGCAGGGCAACCGCCGTCGCCAGCCCCACTACCGGTATCAGCAACTCCATGGGAAATATCCCAAAGCCCAAGATTGACACGGGCACCTCAGCCAGCGGCGAGGGGTAGCCACGCACTTCTTTGCCAAAGGTCACCATGGTCAGATTTTCTACAATGATGCCCAGGGCAATGGTGCTCAGCAGCCAGGATTGAGAGCCATTGCGGGCGAAGGGACGGACAATCCAGCGCTCAACCAGCAGGCCCAGCCCTGCGCACATGATCAGGGTCAGGGGGACCGCTGCGATCGCACTCAGCCCCCAGGTGATATTCAAGCTGTAGCACAGCACCGCCCCCACCATCACAAAGGCCCCCTGGGAAAAATTCATGGTGTTTGACACGGCATAGGTCAGTTGAAAACCCAGGGCAACCAGGCCATACATACTGCCGATTGCCATGCCAGAGAGAATGAGCTGGGGCCACATAAACGTTTTATATAAGGAGCCTTAAGAAGTCAGCGGTACAATCTTATTGCCGTCCCACTGCACCAAAATGTAGTCAAATGCACCTAAAGCATCATGGTTATCGGGTGTAAACGCCGGGTCATAGGTCTTAATCAGCCCCTCATAGGTGGGCAGATTATAAAACGCCTCCCGCAATTTGGGGCCATCCACATCCCCAGCGGTTTCCAGGGCCAGGGCCACCAAATGCATGGCATCATAAGCATTTGCAGTGCCAACTGGGGCCAGGATCTCCTCAGGCCCAGCCAACCCATACTTCTCCTCCAAAGCTGCCAAAACCCGCTCACCCACAGGGCTTTGCTCACCAAAAAAGCTATAGGTCTGAACAAAGGTCACTTTCCCAGCGGCCTCGCCCGCCAGTTCTGGAAAGCGCCCCCCAGAAATCCCCCAGTGGGAGATCACAGGCACATCCCAATTGAGCCGTGACAAAGATTTCATCATTTGCGCTCCAGGTGCGGCATTGGCCACCAGCAGCAGGGTTTCAGCACCACCATCCCGCAGGCGACTGAGTTGAGCCGAGATGTCGGTATCGCCATCATTGAATTTCTCAACCCCCACAATTTCAAGATTGTGCTCCGGTGCCCATTGCTCAAAGCCCTTCTGGTTAGATTCCCCCCAAGGATTATTGATGAGGACCAGACCAACCTTAGTTGCCCCATTTTCCTCGCTGGCGTAGCGCGTTAAGAAATTATCCACAATGTTGTCGTTGGCTGATACCCGAAACGCATAGTTGGGGTCAAAATCATTGCGAGTAATGCCCGTGGCCGCGGCCCAAACGCCCATATAAGGGGTTTCTAGCTCGTGAATGACCGGCAGCATGGCCAGGGAAACTGGGGAATCAAGCCCCCCAAAAACAACGGCAACTTTTTCTTGCTCAATCAGCTCCCGGACTGCAGCAACGCCCTTAGCTGGCGTAGACTCATCATCTCGAATGACCAGCTCAATGGGGCGACCGCCCATCACCCCCCCGTTGCCGTTAATCTCATCAATGGCCACCTCCAAACCTCGGGTAATGGATTCCCCAGATAGAGCCGAGGGCCCCGTAATCGCTGCCACCAGACCCAGTTTGATCGGCTGATCGGTAGCGTCTGTGCCCGTTTCACCAGTGGCTTGCGAAGACTCTGGGGCATTGCAGCCCGTCAGCTTGGTGAGGGCAAGGGCAGCTCCAAAGCCTGCTGTACCGCGCAACAAGTCTCGACGGCGGAGCAACCGTAGTTCTTTAGGGTTAGATACCATGGGGGCAATATCCTAGTGACAAAAATAAAAAGAAAAATCGCTGTGCAAACGATTGTAAGTTTTTAAGCACACCATTAGGCCTAAATCGCTTAAATAAATACCATAGGCCAGATGTACCTGGGTAGATTTTAGATAATCTTTGCGCAGTTCCCTGAAACTGTCTATGCAAAGTTTAACAATTGAATTGGGCATTTTGGAAAGGGTATCGCTATCCTGTTTGTCCTTCCAATACGCATATGAATGTCGTCAATGCCCCATCGACCTCGCCGCCATCTCAAGGGTTACAGCAGTTAGCTGAGCAAACTTTAGAAATCATGGCCTGCTATGGGGGCGATCGCAACTACTGTGCCGTGAGCCCTGCCCTGGCTAAAGCCCTTCAGTGCCCTGCCGAAATGTTGCTGGGTCGGACAAATGCTGATTTGGCGAATTTGGCAGCGCACACGCAACGCCCTGAGGTATGGCAGACTTATTGGCGACAGGTGGAGGATGCGATCGCAACCGTCTTTCATCAGAAACATGCCGAGCGGCGGTTGCATACCCTTCCGACAGCAGAGGGTTTGCAGCGCCATGAAACGACGTATACGCCCCTCACCGATCAACACGGTCAGGTTTGCCAGGTTATTAGCATTAGCCGAGCAGCCAGCTCGGATGTTTTGATTGGGATTGAGATGCCTAGTCTGGAGACAGCTTCCTTAGACGACTTGCCAACGCCGCTGGGGCCAGAAAACCAGGCGCTGACCGTTCAGACACCAGACAGCCATGCGGTGGGTAAAGACCCCGAGAACACTGTCAGGCGCAAGGGCGCTCCAGTCCATCAGACTGCGGAATTTATGCAGCTTGTCCTGGACAACATTCCTCAGTACATTTTTTGGAAGGATCGTAACTCTGAATACCTGGGCTGCAACCATCGCTGGGCCAAAATGGCTGGCATCGACGATCCAAGTAAAGTCGTGGGCACCACAGACGACGATCTCCCCTGGACCCAGGCGCAAAAAGATTGGTATCTGGAGTGCGATCGCCGGGTGATGGACACCGACACCCCCATGCTGCGGATCAAACAGTCCCAGCGTCAGGCTGATGGACGGTTGAGCTGGCGAGAAACCAATAAACTCCCCTTGCATGATGCCGAGGGCAACGTGATTGGCTTGTTGGGCACCATCGAAGATATTACCGAGCGCAAGGTCGCTGAAGATCTCCTAAAAAAATCTGAGAAAACCTTTCGAAAACTGGCGAAGCAGGAAGAACTGCTCAACCAAATCTCTACCCAGATTCGTAAATCTCTAAAATTAGAGACTATTCAACAAACCACGGTCCATGAAGTTCGTCAGCTCTTCGACGTTGATCGGGTGTTGATGTATCGCTTTGATGAAGACTGGCATGGACGCGTTGTCGTAGAGTCAGTTGTCACCCCCTGGCAGTCTACCCTGGGAGAAATGGGTGTGGACAACTGTTTTCCTCAACAATATGCCGAGCTGTATTATCAGGGACGGGTTAAGGCCATTTCAGATATCGAGACAGCAGACCTTGATGATTGCCATAGAGGCTTCCTCAGGGGGCTGGACGTGCAGGCAAATCTGATTGTCCCGGTTTTGATACAAGATACCCTGTGGGGATTGCTTATTGTCCACCAGTGCTCAGGACCGCGTGAGTGGAAAGAAAATGAAATAGACTTATTAAAAGCGCTAGCCGGACAAGTAGGCGTCGCCATTCAGCAGGCAGAACTCTACGCCCGAGCCCAGGTAAGTGCCGCCAATGAGCGGGAGAAAGCCCATCAGCTAGCAGCGGCTATCCAAGATCTTCAACAGACCCAGGCCCAGCTTGTCCAGACTGAGAAAATGTCTAGCCTGGGGCAGATGATGGCAGGTATCGCCCATGAAATTAACAATCCTGTCAATTTTATCCACGGCAATATTTCTCACCTCAAAGGCTATATCAGCGATCTAACAACACTGCTCAAACTCTACAGTCAACACTACCCTACCCCTGCACCTGAGATCGCTGAATATATTGAGGACACAGACCTTGACTATGTGATAGAAGACCTGGGCAAAATCTTTCAGTCATTCCAACTTGGCACCCAGCGAATTCAACAAATTGTCTTGTCGCTGCGCAACTTTTCGCGCTTGGATAGCACTGAGAAAAAGGCCGTTAATCTTCACGAGGGCATCGACAGCACACTGCTGATTTTGCAGCATCGCCTGAAAGCCCAACCCCATCGACCTGAGATTCAAATCACTAAAGACTACGGTGACCTACCCCTGGTTGAATGTTATGCCAGTCAGCTCAATCAGGTTTTTATGAATTTAATGAGTAATGCTGCAGATGCCCTAGATCAATATATTGCAGAAGGCGGTTGGACAGATCAGCTGGAAAAGCCCGCTGTTACCATTCAGACCGAGCGCCAAGATAACCAGGCCGTGATCCGCATTCGAGATAACGGACCAGGGATTCCTGAAAACATCCGTGCTCAATTATTTGATCCATTTTTCACCACAAAACCCATTGGTAAGGGTACAGGCTTAGGGCTGTCGATTAGCCATCAAATTGTCACCGAAAAGCACAGCGGTTGTTTAATCTGTACACCGGGCCTGTCCAAAGGCACCGAATTTCAAGTGATTATTCCCCTACGGCATGGGTAGGGGGTAAGGGTACTTGAGTAGCAGTCAAGCATATCGGAGATGTCGCTAGCTCTCCATCCTAGGATTATTCGCTGCCTTCTCTGTTTGGGTCTCCGCCTTTGCCAGAATCTCCGTTTATATCAGAGTCTGGGACATTTTGAGGCTGCGGGTCTGTCTGTTGCTTAACTCGATTGTTGGAACCATTGCGATTTGAATGAGTACTATCGAGCTTGCCTCTAAGCTTGAGCTGCAGACCTTTGTCAGCCCGGAGCCAGACCTCTCTCTGTGGGAAAGGAATAGCATGGTCACAGTCTTGTAGGGCAAGTTTAAAGCGGCGACGATATTCACGCGAGACATCCCACTGCTTCATCGGTTGGGTCTTGATCCAAACCCGAATCGTGATCGCGCTGTCGCCAAACTCTTCTACTCCCAGCACTTTCGGATCTTCGAGAATGAGCTCACCCCAGTCAGAATCACTTTGCAACTCATTGCCGATTTGTCGGGTTAGCTGCAGCATATCATCAAGGTTGGCATTGTAGTGCACCGGGATTTTGAGATCACAGCGAGACCAGTGCAGCGAATAGTTAGCGACCCGAGTAATATCGCTCATCGGGATGGTAATCAGCCGTCCGCCAGTATCACGCAGCTGGGTAATGCGCAGGTTCATGTTTTCGACCAGCCCACCGTCGCCGTCAATCTCGACGACGTCGCCGATCGCATACTGGTCTTCGAGTAAGATAAAGAATCCTGTTACAGTGCCTTTGATCAGGTTTTGGGTGGCTAAGGAGATGGCTAACCCAATCAGCCCAATGCTGGCCAGCAGCACGCCCAAATTTAGACCGAACAGCGTCAGCGCTGCAACGAGGCCAATGGCAATCCAAATAAAATTAGCGATGTTTTTGACGACACTGGCGATGGTTTTGGTGCGCAGTTCGAGTCGGCGAGAGCGGTTCTGCTCAAAGCTGTCGCGATCGCGCAGCTGGGCAACAAAGCGATCAATCAGCAAATAGCTCAGACGAATACCCACGCTGGCAACGACGACAATTACAATCACGATCAGCGGTATTTTAAGCCCCGCTATCAGACTGCCTTGTAGCGGACGGGTTTGGGGGAATAGTCCCAAGCTCCAAATAACGGTAGCTGCTAAAACGAGCCCCTGGGCTAGATAGAGCACCACCTGTAAAAGATCTTTTAAGAGCTGCCGTCGCCTACGTTTGGTTTCATCACTATCTGAGCTGCCCGAGGCATGATCGTCTGAGGAATCAGCGATCTCAAACCAGTTAAAGATTTTCTCTAGCAGGAATGTACGGGCTATTTGTAGCACCAGAATAATTGCGATCGCGACCGCCACTGCCCCCCCTGTCCAGATCATCATCCGCCGCTGAGAGGCGGGCTGCCGCAGCTGCGTTGCCTGTTCTAGCGCCTCGGGCACCGTCTGACTGAGATTTTCGACAACCCCCGCAGGTGTGGTGCCCTGCATGCGAGCGTCCATGTCTGTGATAGTCAGCAGGTACTGGCCATTGACATAAAGGCTGGGCTGCTTGCTATCGTCTAGCTCAATGGTTGAAAGTTCAATGTCTGTATTCGGCTGGTCCAGGTAGCGATCTCGGATCGTTGTAAGGTTGTCTTCAATGCTGCTCTTTCGATGTGACAAGGCTGGTTTCGGTGCAGCCACCTGAAAAACTTGTTCTCCGTCCATCATCACCCAGCCAATCGCAGCCTCGCCGCCAGAGGAGGCACTACTGCTGCCCGGGACTTGCATCAATACCGGCGACAGCGTCGGCAGCGATGATAGGCTGGGCTGCGCTGAGACCGGCAGCGCGACCCACAAAGTAATTATCAGCGCCATCAGCCCCAACAGCCAGCGCCGTTGCCACTGTCGTCTGATCGACAAAAACTTAGAGAGCGAACATTTAATAAGCGAAAACCGGATGGGCGAAAACCGGATGGGCGAAAACCGGACGGGCGAAAACCGGACGGGCAAACATCTACTCAAAAAGTTTGCCCCTGATTGCTTTTCGCCTCGTTGTTCCATTGTTCCACCTCCAAGACAGTTGCATCGCTGTTAAGCCAAGATACTGATCCCCACAGGTTTTGCATCTGTCTTGAGGCAGGCGTCGGTTTACCCAGAGGTGTCTATCGCAGAGTTGCTAAGACCTGATCTAAAGCCGTCAGCACCCGATCCACATTCTCAGGCTGGCTGTTATAGCCCATCAGACCGATGCGCCAGACCTTGCCGCCCAACTCACCCAGGCCATTGCCAATCTCTAGATTGTGATCAACCAACAACTTTTGGGTAACCGCTTTAGCCTCTATCCCGTCTGGCACCCTCACCGTGGTCAGAGTCGGCAGGCGATACGCTTGAGGCACATGACAGTCTAAGCCCAGGTCTTTGAGACCATCCCACAGCTTTTCTGCCGTTTTCTGGTGACGCGCCCAGGAATTTTCGAGCCCTTCCTCCGTCAGCAGCCGCAGCGCCTCGCGGATGGCGTAGGTCATGTTGACCGGCGCAGTGTGGTGGTAGACCCGTCCTTGCCCCCAGTAGTTGCGCAGCATGGACATATCCAGGTACCAGTTCGCCACCTTGGTTTGGCGCTTGTCCATTTTTGCCAGTGCCCGTTCCCCCATGGTGAAAGGCGAGCTACCGGGGGGGCAGCTCAGGCCCTTTTGACTACAGCTATAGGCCAGGTCCACCTTCCATTCGTCTAAGAAAATGGGGATGCCGCCCAGGCTGGTGACGGTGTCAATCAGCAGTAAGCAATCAAACTCACGGCAGAGATCACCCACCCCTTCTAACGGCTGACGTGCGCCGGTGGAGGTTTCGGCATGGACCAGGGCTAAAATTTGCGGGCGATGCTGCTCCAGGGCGGCGCGCAGTTCTGGCAAGCTAAAAACTTCACCCCAGGGCTTATTAATCGTACTGACCTCGGCCCGATAGCGCCCGGCCATATCCATCAGACGATGACCAAAGTAGCCATTTACGCCCACCAGCACCTTATCCCCTGGCTCAACCGCGTTCGCCAGAGTGGCCTCCATCGCGGCTGAGCCGGTGCCGCTGATGGGCAGGGTCATCGGGTTGGTGGTTTGCCAGGCATAGCGCAGCATGGTTTGGACTTCGTCCATCAGGTCCAGATAAAACGGATCGAGGTGACCAATGGGCTGCTGATTCATGGCAGCAACCACCGCCGGGTTGGCGTTGGAGGGACCGGGGCCCAGCAGCAGCCTTTGTGGCACCGCAAGGGGCGGCAAAGACACTCGAAAGGTATTGTCAACCGCCGGTAGCGAAGGAGATAAGGTTATTGTCATAGCCAATTCAGTAGTTTTTGTTACTGCACAATTTCTTATTGTCTGATCGAATGGGCACTTCTTTAAAGGATGTCAGCATTGGCTTACATTAAGAAAGCCTCAGTGAATGGAGGCTGACTATCGTGAAGGGCTTGATAGCTATGGTTTTGATGGAGTCGCTGAAGGCTGCGCTGATTGATTTTCCTGGGAGAGAATATCGGTGCGATCGCACCCTCAATCTTTACAAAACCCCCGCCGCCGAGGGGCTAGTCACCCAGGCCGCCCCTGGTCGCCAGCTCAGGATTCTTGAAATCACTCGCGATGCCGCCCAAGTTTGCCTCTGCGAAGACGACTACCCCGGCTGGCTACTGACCCCTGATTTAGCCGCCCTTTCACCCGCCCAGCAATCCTACCGAGCCACGCCCCTATCGGCGACCGACATTCAAGCCCAGCTGCCCCAGGTGATCCGCTTTACCCAGACCGCCCTGGCCGCCCCCAACGAATACCTCTGGGGCGGCACCGTCGCCCCCAACTACGATTGCTCCGGCCTGGTGCAAGCAGCCTTTCGCTCCGTCGGCATCCAGCTCCCCCGCGACGCCTATCAGCAAGCCAGCTTCGCCCAAAAAATTAACCGCACCGACCTGCAACCCGGCGATTTAATCTTTTTCGGCAATGAAACAAAAATCACCCATGTTGCGCTCTACCTTGGCAACAGTCAATATATCCACAGCTCCGGCAAAGACCAGGGCCGCAACGGCATTGGCATTGACTCGATCACAGACCTGAGCCATCCCGTCAGCCAGACGTACCACGCCCAGATCAAAAGCTACGGTCGCATCACTCGCAGCTACAGTCCCCAGGCAAAGCCCATATTGGCCCAATGACCAATGGCCCAATAACCATGTCGCCATCAAACAAAATTAAAACTTCTGTAATGTCAGCCCCTCGGACCTATCAGGGCAATCTGATGATTGATATCTTTGAAAAGGCGAAAGCCGCTAGCAAAGAGTGATTCATCCGAACAGGGCAACTATAAGGGATGGCTCCTACTGATTCTCCCCCATCCAAAATTCCAGCTCCTTCCTCCCCCTCCCCATCTCCCCCATTCCCGCGTCTCCCCATCTCCCCCTGCCACCCATTACCCGCTACCCGTCACCCACCACCCGCTATGCCCAAAGTCTCCATCTGCATCCCCACCTACAACCGCGCCCACATCTTGCCCTACGCCGTTGAGAGTGTGTTGGCCCAGACCTATGATGACTTTGAACTGCTGATCTGCGATGATGCCTCCCCTGACAACACCGCTGAGGTGGTCAACCAGTGGCGCGATCCCCGAGTGCGCTACATTCGCCATCCGCAGAATATTAAACGCAGCCGCAATATGCGCTCTGGGTTTGACGCGGCCCAGGGGGAGTACTTCATCAAATTCGATGACGATGACGCCGTCACCCCGACTTTTCTAGAGAAAACTGTGGCGGCGCTAGATGAGAACCCCGATGTGGATTTTGTCTGCACCGACCACTGGGTGATTAACGCCCGTAACGAGCGAGACGCAGCCGCGACTGACGCCAACTCGGCAAAATGGGGCAAAGATCGGCTGGGCGAGGGGGTGATTGATGATTTACTGAATGAAACCTTTGTCCACCAGAGCTTGCAGGTAGGCTCCACCTTGTTTCGCAAAGCCTGCCTGACCGAAGCCGATTTTATGCGGTTTGAGGCCGACGGCTGCGAAGATTTTGACTTATTGGTGCGCCTCGCCATCCTTGGCAAGACCGGCTATTTCATCCCCGAGCGACTCATGGAGTATCGCTTTCATGGCGGGCAGACCAGTCTCAAGCAAGACATTCACTTTCTCTCAGCAAAACTCTTTTGCCTCGGCAGCTATGACTTTAAAGAGCGGCCCGATTTAGAACGACAGCGGCTCTCTAAAATGGCGGGTCTCAAACAGGTACTGGCCCTGCGCCTAATTGAGAAGGGCGAATCGGATCGGGGCCGACAGCTGCTCTCAGAAATCGGCCCCGCTTCGTCAAAAACAAAAGTTGGGATGGTGCTATCGTATTTACCCATCTGGGTCCGTAAACTTGTATTTGCCGGTTTCCGTCAGGTAAGAACTCAGGATTATAGCGAACGTGTGCGTAATGCAGCCGGGTAGATGAGCCGTCGTAAAGTACTTCAGGGGGGATTACTCGCCGTCAGTCTGATAGTAATGCTGGTCAAATGGGTGGCCTCGCGCCAGTCCGCGATGAAAATAGCCGCCCAACCTATGGAACCTGAACCTGAACTCCTTTCTTTGTCAACTGAGCTGCTGCCAGAGACCTACGAGGCGGCTAATGCGACGGTTCACATGCTAACCATTCCTAAGGAGTACACCGTTTCGGTGGCGGTGAGCGATCAATTGCAAACCGTGGAGACTTTTGCAGAGCGAACCGGGAGCATTGCCGTTCTCAACGCCGGCTTCTTTGACCCCCAGAATGCTCAAACCACCTCCCACATTATGATCAACGGCGAAGCCGTCGCCGACCCCGCTGACAACGAGCGTCTGGTGGGCAACCCTGATCTAGCTCCCTATCTCGATCAGATTCTCAACCGTTCTGAATTTCGCCGCTATGACTGTACGGGTAAGCCTCGCTACGACATTACCCTACACAGTGCGTCTGTCCCTGACGGGTGTGCCCTGGTGGATGCCATCGGTGCTGGTCCTCAACTATTACCCGAGAACACTGCCTATTCCGAGGGGTTCACCGACTACGCTGACGAAGTTATTATCCGCGACGCCATTGGCACCGAGTCTCGCAATGCCCGCACTGCGGTAGGTATCAAAGCAGACGGTAGCGTGATGTGGTTTATGGTGGCTCAAAATCCTGGCTCAGGCACCGGCATGACCCTGGACGAACTCGCAGAGTTTATGCAGCTCTGGGGCGTCGAAAAAGCCCTCAACCTGGACGGGGGTAGCTCGTCATCGATGGTGTTTGAAGGCACCGCCTACTACGGTCGCCTCGATGCCGAGGGCAATGCTGTAGAGCGTCCGGTGAAGTCAGTGTTGACGGTTGTGGACATGGAGTAGTCACTTGTTAAGCCTGAATTTTGGGAGTTGGTGGTGAGGTAGTGAAGTGGTGTTCCTATGGTGGATAGTGCGGGGAGCTTCAAAAAGAGGCCGACTCCAGTTAGCTTGAACTTACCAACCCCAAGCCAAAGGAGTGGTTCTTATGGAAAAGCGCACCGCACCAGCCAAATCATATCTTGGAGAGAAAGTATATGTGGGTATCGATGTTCATAAAAAGACGTATACGGTAGAAGCCCGAGTCAATCAGGAGCGTGTCAAGCGCTGGACAACCCCCGCCGACCCAGAGCGTGTACGAGACCAACTGAAAAAATATTTTGCTGGGGCAGAGCTTCATAGTGTGTATGAAGCCGGGTTTTCGGGTTTTGTGCTGCATCGGGTGTTGGTCTCGGGCG
>JBCDDJ010000141.1:0-13705 GCA_039180385.1 Cyanobacteria bacterium P01_G01_bin.38
AAAGCCGAAACAATGTTAGCCCTCAGAGTGTTGCGAGCTAACCAAGATTGGGATGATTATTGGTTAAATCTACCTCCTAGCAAGGCTTGATGGAACATCCCACTTTTAATTACACCCCTAAAGGTTTGAATCAATTCATCTCTAAAACGATAAAAAATGGGCACTGTAATCTGCCCCATTAGTTCTTCATAATTTGCTGGCTCTTCATGGTCCAATAGTAGCTTTTCAAAAGCACGCATCAACGTAAGTAGCATTTCAGAAGATTGGTGATTAAGTTTTCTCAGCGTGTAAAGCACATCAGAACGCACACCAAAGTTTTCATCTTCAAGTAGCAGTAATAGGTTCGTGATGATAATGTCTGCAGCGGCATTGTCCGAAATCTCTAAAGACCTAAAAGACCTAGCAGCTTGCGCCCTTACATTGCTATCTTCATCTTTGAGCAGGGTGAGTAAAGCAAAGACGATGTTATTAGAGGCGTCGCCCAGATTTCCCAAGGCAAGAGCGGCGCGGGAACGTACATCTGAATCCGCATCTTTGAGCAAGGTGAGCAAGCCTGTGATGACGATATCGGAGGCGTTGCCCAAATTTCCCAAGGCATAAGCGGCGTTGGAACGTACATCTGAATCCGCATCTTTGAGCAGGTCGAGCAAAGCAAAGCCGACGGCATCAGAGGCGTTGCCCAAATTTCCCAAGGCAAGAGCGGCGTTGGAACGTACATCCGAATCCGCATCTTTGAGCAGGTCGAGCAAAGTAAAGACAAGGGCATCAGAGGCGTTGCCCAAATTTCTCAAGGCATCAGCGGCGCGAGAACGTACATCCGAATCCGCATCTTTGAGCAAGGTGAGCAAGCCTGTGATGACGATATCGGAGGCGTTGCCCAGATTTCTCAAGGCAACAGCGGCGCGAGAACGCACATCCGAATCCGCATCTTTGAGCAGGTCGAGCAAAGCAAAGACAACGGCATCAGAGGCGTTGCCCAAATTTCTAAAGGCATCAGCACCGCGAGAACGCACATCCGAATCCGTATCTTTGAGCAAGGTGAGCAAGCCTGTGACGACGATATCGGAGGCGTTGCCCAGATTTCTCAAGGCATCAGCGGCGCGAGAACGTACATCCAAATCCGCATCTTTAAGCAGGGGTAAGAGCGTTCTAGCAGCTTCATCAGAGGCGAGCTCGCTTTGATAGTCAATTAATCGCCAAAAGTCGATAGTTTCTTGGTGCTGTGCCAAAAGTTCCATTGATATGCTTGCAAATGGTGTGTCTTGAAAACTGCTAATCACCTTAAATACACGCTTGCGTATCTCTTTACTAACGATTGGCAGCTGACAAGCCTCTAAATTCACCAACTCGGTCAAAATTTGATCAATGGTCCCTTGATCATTAATCTCAGCATTCTCGGCTAAACAACTACCCGAAAACAACAGATCGCGGTGTAGCCACTGCTCATAGTCACTCTTGGCATTCAAAATAGTACGCAGCGAGGCTTTCGCTGGGCTGGGAGCCTGTTGGGCAATTAATAACAGCAAAACCTCTTGCCAGTGGGGATCGTGCAGGTGTGCTCGAATATGGTTTTTAACGTGGGGAATATAGTCATCATCATCGATATCTTGATCTTCTTGCAGATAAAGAATCTCTTGTGCACAGAGATATTCTTGGAAAGTTTTGTGGACAAAGGCATAGCGGTTTTGCCCCTGTTGGGAGAGTAGACCTGCTCGATCTTTGATGATCTGGTCTAAAAAAGCTGTGGCTTCTTCCTTGGCTTGATAGAGTTGAAGATTTTCTGAGGCTTTGATCTCTTTGATAAATTTACCAAGCTGCCGAATCAACATATCGCGATCGATCTGGGTGCCGTTCTCGGCATCTTCAACGCTGCCCTGGGTATGGATCCAATAAGCGAGCTGTTTCATCAGCCGACGGATATCACGGATATCCAGGTACTTGAGCACCGGGCGCATAGTCAGTTCCTTATCTTCATCCCAGGTAGAGATCAGTGTCTCAACAGCGCTGTTGTACAGCTCGTGACGCTGCTTGGGCAGATTTGCCTTATAGCGATGAATCAAGGCGATGATCGTGAGCAAAAGTGGGTTGCGTGCCAGCCGCTTGATCCGGGGTTTAGCGTCTAAGGCTTTTCGTAGGCTGGCCTTTCGTCGTTCCCGTTCGCTCTCCAAATCTACCCGACTGTCATACCAGTGAGTGATAAAGGTTTCAATCTTGTCATCATCAAAGGGCAATAGCTCGTAGTGGGGGTAGTCATCCCGGCTAAAGTAGTCGTCGCGGTATCCGGCGGGTCGAGAGGTGATGATGGCCGGGCAGCCGTCGCAGGTGCTTAAAAAGGTTTCAATTTTCTCAACTACCTTACGCCGCTGGGCGTTGTCGGCCACCTCGTCTAGCCCATCGAGTAAAATCAGCGCCTGACCGGTTTTTAGCCAGTGTTCAAAGAAACCTGTGGGTATCGCATCCAGGTTGAGATCGGTTTCCACAAATTGCTTGAGAAAATCAAGCACCGATAGCTCAGGGTAACGGGCCAGGTCTCGAATCCGAATCAGGATGGGAAAGTAGCTGCCTAACCCGGCTAAGGTATGGGCTTCCGACGAGTTTTGTGCAAAGTGTCGGGCGGCAGCGGTGACGACCAGGTAGTTGATCAGCGTGGTTTTACCCGCACCGGGCGCACCCAAAATGACCACTCGCCGTTTAGACTCTGACTCAAAGAGTTTCTCCGCCGAGATCGATTGCTGGGTAGGCTTATCTTTCAAAAGGCGCACCTGTTGCTGCTGTTCCCACAGCACCCGTTTTTGGCCATCAGTTGCTACCTCAAGCGGGATTGCATCCAACAGCGCTAGCTGTTTTTGATCTTGCCGCTCAACGTCGGGCATGACAAATATCCTGGCAAGGTCACCGGGTTCGTCTACGACGGTGCCATCTACGGCCATCCCTGAAAAAATGACTTTGCCAATGCGCCCCCTGAGCTGCTTGTAATATTCCGCCTGGATGACCTGAAACTGGAGGGCGGCATTGGTTTCTTGAAAGTAGGTTTCGACGAAAATCTGCATCCAGGGCTCAACCCCATCAGCTTTAAGCTGCTTGAGGTCTGAGTGGGTCTCCGCTTCTTTCAGCAGGGCTTTGGTCAGCAGAGCGGCGTCTGGTTTGCCTTTATCATTCAATGGCTTCCGCAACTCCGGCAGCGCCCGACATTTAAAAAAACTGCTAAGAAAACGTTTGACGCCACCGAAGCCGTCTTGATGAAATGGGGCAAAGAGTTTCGGGACTGCCCGATTTGCAGCTTCGGTAGCCTCAGCCAAAGATTTTTCCAGAGTAGAGGGGGTCAGGCGATTATCAACCCCTTGCAGCAAGGTTTCGCCAACCCTTTGTTTACCCAGTTCGAGTGCCCAACCGCCGAGAAAAAGCGCCGCTGCTTCTAACATCATCGTTCAGCAATTTTCTTTGTTGACCGTATTATGGCTTTTTTGACAGGATTTTGCCTTGCAGGATAGGCGATTAACATTTCGAGTTAGTTTACGATTTCGAGTTTACATTTCATTTGCCAATTCTAGAGCCCGTTTTCAGAGGGCAGGATCAATACGAAATTCAGCAGTTTCCAGCTCCAGCCCAATCAGACAGGTGCTATTACTAACAATGCAATCCTGAGCCTCTGAACCTGTCAAATAGCCATCTCCTTTTCGAGATCTTCTGGTGGATAATCAAACACAGGGATACCGACTTTCCCCAGCAACTCCATAAAGGTAGGCTTGGAATATTCCGACAACTCAGCCGCCTGATCAATAGACAAACGACCCACCTCGTATAGGTTGACAGCTAATAAAAATCGAGCTTCCTGGGCTGGGATATCGATTGGGAGTTGGATGGTTATATTGATGACTCATAAATATATTTCTCTCTTACTGATTTAAATTTTAAACATGGCAAAGTGGGCGGAACTCTTGAAAGCCATTATTCACAATTGTTTGGTTGTATTTCAAGTTGTTGTCTGTCACCCAAACACCAACCCTGTTACTCTACTGAAAAAACTGAGCAACAGAAGAGCTAAAACCAGGAATTAGTGGAGATATCAGAGTATCGTCTTCTAAGAAAGTCCCCACGAGCTGAAGCTGAGCATCCGTGCGGCGATAAACCTCTACACTTTTTAACTGCCAGCTGACAATCCAATATTCCTGCACCCCGTGCAGCGAATAAAGCTTTAGCTTGACCTCTTTATCCCGCTGCTCATTGCGATCGCCCGGTGAGAGCACTTCTACCATCAACTCCGGGGCAACGATCAAGTGGCCTGAGTTATCCACACTATTTTCAAGACGTTGATGGCTAATCCAAACCACATCGGGAATCACCGCATCGGTGGGGCTAAAAATCACGCCTGGGGTCTGAAACGATTTACCCAACTGAGTTTGCCTGGACCAAATTGAGAGTTCTACATGGATATTGCCGCCTGCATCTTGATGTCGAATATGGGGGGCTCGGGTCACAAACAGCTCTCCATCAACGATTTCATAGCGTTTCCAGCCGCCGTCGTCGGGCATAGCCTCCAGGTCTCGGGTTGTCCAGCGGAGAGTGTTCGAAGCCATTTAGCTTACCGTTGAACTCAATGCTTTTAGTGTAGTCTACGAATCGCGTGACATTAACCTTACTCCAACAAGCGGGGTTCCGAGGTATCCGCAAACGCCTGGGGCTCTGCAGTATAAACACTGCCGTCGGGCAAGATCGTGGCGTGTAGGTTGGCCCCCTCTAGCTGCTCTCGGTGGAGATCTGCCCAGCGTAGCTCGGCGTAGGCGAGGTCTGTCTCCCAGAGCTGCGCTTTCCACAGGACGGCTCCACGCAGGTTGGCCTCGCGCAGATCGGCGGCGGTTAAGTTGCTGCCCATCAGATTGGCGTGGCTTAAATTTGCCCCGGTCAGGTTGGCCCCTTGAAAATTTGCCCCGCGCAGGTTGGCATGTTGCAGATTAGCCCCTTGTAAATTGCACTCGCGCAGGTCAGCTTTGGGCAGGGTGATATTCGACAGGTTGGCATTAGGAGCCTCTAGCCATTGCAGGGAGACCCCATCCTGGTGAAGATCGAGCAGGGCCTGATAGCGGGCGTAGCTGGTGGTGACGTTGGCGGCGGCAGCGGTGTCGATGACGCGCCAGGCTTCGTAGTGTTTTTGGGCTTTGCGATCGGGGGCACCTTTGACATACAAAATCACGGCCACCACCAGGGCAATGGCCTCGGCATCTTCTATCAATACTTTGATGACTTGTTTAGGGGCCGTTAGGGTGGCTTCTAAAGAGCCCAGGCTGGCGTCTTCGGCTCGAATGAAAATGATCAAACCAGAGAGCATCAGAAACGCAATGAAGGCCACCAGCCAGGTGGGAATAGCCTGAAGGCGTTTTTCGAGGCGGTGAATAGACAGGTGGGGATAAACAGGTCGTTGGGCCATTACATCAATCAGTCCTTGAATTTAGTCCTTGAGGTGTAAAAACTTGGTGCAAGCGGGATGAACTCTGAACTGTTGAATGTTTTCGAGGTTGATGGTAGGTAGCTCGTAATGGCCCAGGTAGGTGCCTTTTGTTTGGGTACCTTTGGCTTTAATGGCACTGTGGCTATCTCGCGGGGTGAGCACTTTAAGAAAGCCGATTTTCCAAAGGATGCGCTTGAGCTCTAAGTAATCCATATCGAGGACCCAATCAGCGGCGTTTTCGACATCGACCTCACCGCAGACCATGGCTAGCAAGAGAAAGTCCAGATCTTCTTTGCTGTAGTAGATCTTTTTCCCGCGAAACACTTCAAAGACATCGAGCAGCGCAGGATATTGAAAGCGATATTCAGAGGCTAAATCTCGGGTCTTTTGCTCTGAGTAGGATTCTTCTGCGGCGGTGATGGCGCATTCGTCAATGCGCTTGGCTGCGGAGGAGTAGTCAATGCACTCCACGCACAGTTTGCAAAATTGCAGCAGCTCTCGGGGGCGTAGCTGGGTCCTGTCGATGATGTAGTCGAGGGACTCGATGGAGGAAAGTGAGAGTTTGGAGACAAAAACAGAATGCCAACGCTTGAGGGCATTTAGCTTTTCAGCCTCTGGGAAAGAGTGAGCAATGCGCCGGGCAATCAGCTCCAGAAGTTCGTTTTTGCCCCAGCGGATGACTTCGACGTCTTCTCTAATTTTTTGGGCATCTTCATAAATTTGGGGAATGTTGTCAAACAGCTCTTGTCGGATAGAGGTATAAATTTTTAGATTGGGAGCAATCAGGTTGAGCTTTTGGGTCGCTTGAAATAAACCTGCAATAAAGTATTTGGCATCTTCTGAATTGTCCCAACCCTTGTCTAGTTCATCAATAAGGACTTTGATTTTGGTGTTTTTGAGAACATTTCTAAGACTGGGAAGCAGGGAGTTGATATCTTCGAGATCATAGAGAGATTGCAAATCTCGGGAGCGAATAATGCCTTCGTAGGATTCTATTTTGACGCGCTCAATCCGTTTGAGGTAGTTGACTAAAATGCCGATGGAGCTGGTTTCATGGGCAATGCCGTTGTTATGGACGTAGTTGTAAATATTTTTTTGTGCGCCCAAGAGTAGACCGCGCTTATTCTCAGCAATCTTTTTGAAAATTAGGTTGTATAGAAGGTATTGCCAGGCGACGGAGTAGGCGCTTTGTTTGCCCCATGAGCCTTCCTGCTCGCTACGCAAGTATTCTGACAGCAGCTCATAGGAATATTCTTCGGGGGAAAGCTCTAAGACGAGATTGCCTTTTTTGGATTCTGTGATGGCAATGTATTTGAAAATGGCACTTTTACCAGCGCCGCGATTGCCGACTAAGATGGTCTTGCGGCCATTTAAAAATCTGTGATAGGTCGAGTTTTGATAAAAGTAATCTGCTAAGCCGATGTCTATGTCGCGTTCTGCTGAATCTGAGCCTAAATCAAGGCGTCTGATGTCTAATTGCATAGGCAGATGGGCTGGGTATTTTTGATCAAACCTGCTCGATCAAGATTTTAGTGGTCTGACCCGTCATTTGAAAGTACCCCATAAGATACTTTACTGATCCAGAGCGGTATGCGCAAAAAGGGCTATCCATAAATCACCCCTCTCTAGCCAATGACAAGCTGGTCATCCCTTTGAATTTAGGCCATGCTAGAGGCGCTAAACGCCTATAGTCAACTCAGTAGATGGAAACCCTAACCTTATTAAAATCAGGCCAGCTTTCGGGCCAAAAACGGCTGAAACTCGCCTGTGGCTTGACCAAATTTCCGTTGGAAATTTTAGATTTGGCTGATTCATTAGAAATCTTAGATTTATCCAATAATCATTTGGGTACACTGCCCGATGCCTTTGGGCAACTCAAAAAACTCAGAATTGCGTTCTTTAACAATAATCAGTTTGAGGAATTTCCGGCGGTGCTCGCCGCCTGTCCTAACCTCTCCATGGTCAGCTTTAAGGGCAACCAGATCAGCCACATTCAAGCAGAGGCCCTATCGCCGACTATCCGCTGGCTGATTTTGACTAATAACCAGATCGGGACGTTACCCTCATCTATCGGCAAGCTTAGTACCTTACAAAAGCTGATGCTGGCTGGCAATCAGCTCGAATCTCTGCCTGGGGAGATGGCGGGTTGCCAAAATCTAGAACTGATTCGGCTGTCGGCAAACCGGCTACCGGCCTTGCCTGAGTGGTTGTTTACGCTGCCCCGCCTGTCTTGGTTGGCTTATTCAGGAAATCCTTTTTGCGAGGCTCATGCGGCGGCGTCAAAATCTGCACGATCGCTGCCAACGATTGATACAGCTGAGCTTGAGATGGGAGATATCCTGGGGCAAGGGGCCTCTGGGGTGATTTATAAAGGCTTGTGGGCTGCTGCTGAGCCAACCCATTCTAAAGCCAAAGAGGTTGCCATTAAACTATTTAAGGGCGAGATCACCAGCGATGGCTCCCCCCTGGATGAAATGCAAGCATGTATCGCGGCGGGGGATCATCCTAATCTGGTGACGGTACTGGGCAAGTTGGGCAACCGCGTTGAGCCCAACACTGATCACAACGCCGACAGCCAAGCGGGGCTGGTGTTTTCATTTATTTCGCCGGACTATACCAATCTGGGCGGGCCGCCCGATCTCGATACCTGCACGCGGGACACCTACAGCGCTGAAACGTCGTTCACGCTACCCACGATTTTGACCATTATCCGGGGTATTGCCTCTGCCGTTGCCCATCTCCATACCCATGGCATTATGCATGGTGATCTCTATGCCCACAATATTTTGGTGAATGAGTCAGGGGCCAGTATTTTGGGCGACTTTGGGGCAGCGTCTTTTTATGACGCAACGAATTCAGCGATGGGACAAGCGTTAGAACGCTTGGAGGTGAGAGCCTTTGGCTGCTTATTAGAGGATTTGTTAGATCGGTGTCGTGAGAACGATAAGGCGGCTCCGGCGTTTGCTCATCTCCGGCGTTTGCAGCAGGATTGCATGCAGTCAGAACCGACCATTCGGCCCCTCTTTAGGAGCATTAGCGAGATTTTAGCGGAGGTCCTGTGATAGAAAATCCTGACTGAGATGAATTGAAGGGTTTTGGTCAAAGCGCTCAGGGCTGCTTGGAGTCTCTCTGTATTCCCAAGTGATACAGTTCCCAAGTAAACAGTCTGACAAAATCACTCAACTCCATCCTGAATCAGGTCAACAATTTCATCAAAGCAAAAGCGATGGGTCAAATCGGATAGGACATCAGCCAGCGCAGCCTGATCTTCCGGAATTTGTTTCAGCAGCTGGAAGATTACATCTGCATCAACCCGCACAGCCGCCTGGTGGAGCTGATCGATCCATTCATCTGGCATCACAGATAAACTACCTGCTTGCAGCATTGAATCTGACACCGGCTGAGTGCTGGATAGCTGATCGGTTGCTGTATAGACATACCGTACCCCCAAATGCTGAGCCATCTTTTCAAAGATCACCGACTCTTGAAGGGGTTTACGAACAAAATCATCACAGCCTGCCGCGAGGATCGCGGTGCGGTCTTCTTCGAAGGCGCTGGCGGTGAGGGCAATGATAACAGGGGAAGGGGGAAAGGGAAAAGGCGAAGGGTGAGGGGGTGAGAAGGTGAGGGGGTGAGGGGGTGTAGGGCTTTGCCCTTCTCGCAGAGTGGGGGTGAGAAGGCTGTTCCCCTGCTCCTCTACTCCCCTGCTCCCCTGCTCCCCTGCCTTAATCCGCCTGGTTGCTTCATACCCATCCATCACAGGCATGCGCATGTCCATCCAGATCAGGTGGGGGTGCCAGGTTTTGCAGAGTGCGATCGCAACCTCCCCATTCTCAGCCTCTCGCACTGCAAACCCTAAAGGCGTTAGCAGCTCCACCAACAGCTGACGATTGGTCCATTGGTCCTCAACCACTAACAGGCGATAGGTCGGCTGGTTGGGAGCGAGGGCGACCACCTGACGATTGCGCCCAGGGTTAAATACCCCGACTGGCTCAGCCAACTGTGCCTGAATGGTAAACATAAATAGTGCCCCCGACCTGGATGCTGTTTCAGGGACATTCTGTGCTGTAATATCACCGCCCATCAACCGCACAAACTCGCGGCTGATCGGCAGACCTAATCCCGTGCCCTCTTGAGATTGACGACCGGGCTCTGTTTGCACAAATGCATCAAAGAGCTGATCAATCTCGTCCAGTTGGATGCCGGGGCCGGTGTCTTCGACTTCGAAGTGAAGGGTAAGGAGTGAGGAAGATGGGGAAGGTAAGGAAGATGAGGAAGGTAATGTTTCTTCCCTATCTCCTCTATCTCCCCCATCTCCCCTATCTTTACCAATTCCCTGCCGCCTGCCACCTGACTCCTGACTCCTAACCCTCAAAACCACCCGCCCCTCAGCCGTAAACTTAATTGCATTGCTCAGTAGGTTAATCAACACCTGACGCAATTTGCCTTCATCGGTTTTGATATATCGCGGTAAATTAGGGGATGTTTCAAAGCTGAGCTGCAGACGTTTGGAGGCGGCTTTGAGCTGGAACATCTCGTCTAGGGCATTGAGCAGCTCAAATAGGTCAAAGGAATTTTCGGAGAAGGTCAGCCGACCGGCTTCAATTTTAGAGAACTCCAGCACATCGTTGATCAGATTCAACAAATGCTCGCCGCTGCGGCCAATGATTTGGAGATAATCTTGATGGGTTGTATTCAGGGTCATGTCGCGGTTCATGAGCTGGGTAAACCCGAGGATGGCGTTTAGAGGGGTGCGTAATTCGTGGCTCATGTTAGCGAGAAACTGGCTCTTGGCACGGTTGGCGACATCTGCATTTTGTTTGGCGGTTTCTAGCTCCTGACGGCGCAGCGTCTCCTGCTCCAGTAGCTCTGCCTGGGCGCGGGCAATCCCGACCTGGGCAGCGACGGCTTCTAATAGCTCAATTTCATCCGTTGTCCAGTGCCGAAAATAGTCAGCCTCTGCAGATGATTGGCCCGCAAGATAGTCTCGCCTGGAGAGAGGCTGACCACTCTGTTGTAAAACAACCGCCCCGTTTGGCTCACCCAGATAGGAAGTGCGAATAGCCAGCATAGATTTTAGATGCACCGGGCGTTCGTCTGGAATCACGCCATAGAGCAGCGGTTCGGTGTAGATGTTAGGAGAGGATAGGGCCTTGTCTTGCGCCAACACCCGCTGGGCATGGGCATTGCCAGCAATGGGCAGCCTTGCCCCCAGCATAGAGTCGCTGCCTGGGGTGAGGTATTCTGCCACGATATTGACGTAGGGCTCTGGGGCAACCACATAGCTATGAATGTGACAGCGATCTACCTTAAAGGCCCGCCCAATTTGGCTCACCGCCGTCTGAAAGAGACTTTGGGGGTCTAAGTTTTGACGGATAGCCTGGGTAATTTGCTCCACCAAAAGTACCCGCTGAATCTTTTGCTGAAGCGTCACCTGGGCCTGCTGTAGTTCTCGAAAGGCCCGTTCTCGTTCCTGGGCTTCCTGACGTAGTTCACGGGTTCTCGACTCAATCCGAGACTCCAGGGTGCGTGAATAGTCCTTAAGCTGTTCATACAGTCGGGCATTTTCTAATGAGATGGCTGCCTGGGTCATGAGCAGTTCAAGGATTTCTAAGCGATCGCGGGTAAAGACACCCGGCACCAGGTTATTTTCCAGATATAAAATTCCCACCAGATGCCCCTGGCTGAGAATAGGGGTGCATAAAACAGATTTAGGCCGTTGCTGGGTAATGTAGGGCTCCGCCGCCAGGTTAGGATCACAGGAGGCATCTGCAACAGAGACTGGGGCTTGGGTCCTACCTACATAGTTAATCAGCGTGGCAGGCACCTCTGAGCAAGCTTCAATCGGGATAGCTTGCAAAAGAGAATCTACCTGAAATGGCCCCGACGGCGTTCTCTTTTTGACAACTTTGGCCTGGATTAGCCATGTCTCGTCCTGGGGCAAGAGCAGTACCCCTTTGTCAGCCCCCGCATTTTCAATCGCAACGGTCATCAGGGTTGAGACCAGCTGCTCAATCTGGATTTTACCTGACAACACTTGGGAGGCTTTCAACACAGCAGCTAGATCTAAGGCCTCTGGTAAAAGCTCGGTGACGGTTGCCGCCATGGCTATGGGCTCATCTGACCGACTCAAATCAAGGGTCGAAGACAAGCCCGTGTCCTGACTGCTCAAGATAGCCGACAGCATTTGTGGATATTTGGCTTCTAGGGCCTCAACCTTGGCCTTAGCCCCCCAACGGGCATAGCGGTAGTAGGCATCGGTCAGATAGACCTGGGCAAATTTTGCTCTGTTGTGTTCCAGACAGAATTTAGCAGCCAATTCGTTGGCCAGGGCGGCTTCATTGATATAACCATGTTCTTCTGCAAGGGTGAGGGCGCGATCGTAGGATGCCATTGCATCCCCCTCCCCCAATACTCGACAGTGCTCTGCCTCAACCAAATAGAACTTATGTAGATGATTCATCGGGGCATGGTGGGCCCACTGCTTCATTTTGCGCTGATTGGCCTTCACCTGTCGGATAATGCGCGACTGCTCTTCCTGAGTCACCGATGAGAAGGTCGCCAACCCAATCAGCGACTCGTAGAAATGAAAAAGCGGTGCTAACAACAGCCCTACTGTCGTTGCCAAATAGTCTTTGGCCTGGGCAATATTCTCAGCGGCCTGGGCAGGGTCTTCAAACAAATAGCACAGTACAGCCTTTTGAAAATAGACGTTGAAAATCGCGTTGCGATCGTTTGCTTTGACATGAAGCGGCAGCAGCTGATCTTCATCGTAGGCCTCCCCCACCAGACGACAGGGATCCTCCGCCTGACCTAACAGATTTAAGGTGCTCTGCCGAAACCGCTCATTCATGTAGACAAACTTAGTTTGTTTCATATCACGAATGGCCGCCGTATATTTTCTGAATTCGCGCTCTAAGTTGACCAGCTCTCGTCCCATGAAATAGGAGTGATAGCCATAGACCATGGCCGAACGCGCTGCAAATTCCAAATCTCCGGTTTCTAACCCACTTTGATACGCCTCGATAAAAGGTGGTAAAGTTTCTCTCACATGGGCTTGCCAATGCACCACAAAATCATTGACCAGCATCAAAACCTTCGCCTTAAACTTTGTCGCATTGAGCTTGGCCACCAGCCTCAGTGCCAGTTGACCAAACTGATAGCCTTTATCGATATCACCCACCAACCCACATAAGATTTGCCCGTAGGTGCCGTAGGCATAGGCAGAGACATCGACATTGCCATATTTCAAAGAGAGATTAAGCGCCTTAAGTGAGAACAACAAAAACAATCGAGGCGCAAAGAAAGAAGCCGGTGATATCACACTCGCCAAAATACGCATGGCAGCCAGCTGGGTCGGCTCGGTCATGGTGGGCAGATCCGCTAAGTCTTCAATGCGTCTGCCTGCCAGTGCCTGCTGAGTTCGCCAAATCGCAAAAGAAACCGCGTATTGGTTGGGCTGCTCAGGCAGCTTGACCCCCAGCTTTTTGAGAATCTTTAGCGCCGTCTTGACCGCATCAACGGGTCTATCCTGAGCTACATGGGCTTGAATTTGGACTTCGTAGGCCTTTATCGTGTCCAACAGATTGGCCCCATTTTCAAAAATAGCCGCCAGCCATTGAGACATCTGCTCAAAGGCACCATTGAGATAGGCCGCTTCTGCCGCTTCTTCATGCAGCGCTAGGGCCAGGGCATATTGTCGCTGCCAACTCTCTACCCCGGTCAAACCAGCGGCCAGATAACTCACCGCAGCCGCATAGGCCGTGGAGAGTTTCGCTTTGCGCCCGGCGATCAGATTGAGTTGGGCCAAAGCTTCCCTTTCTGAGCGATCGGTGATTAAGGCCGCGCCCATATTTAACTGATTAACCATCTCAAAAATACGCTCTTCAATATCCGCTTGGGCCGTATTTTTAAGCAGCAGTCGGCCAATGGTCAGATGGGTAGCCTGCTTTTCAGCATCTGGGATGAGGGTGTAGGCCGCTTGCTGAACGCGGTCATGGAGGAATTTATAGAGTGGGGTGGTGGTGGGTAGTGGGTGATGGATAATGGGTGATAAATAATGGGTGGGATCAACCTTACCCTCTACCCAATTCTCTCGACGCCTATCCCCTATCTCCTGACGCCTATCCCCTATCTCCTGACGCCTATCTCCTATCTCCTGACTCGTAGGCTCAAGATAAAACTTATAAACCTCACTCTGAGGTAAAACCAGCCCCTCTTGTAACGCCTGCCAAAGCTGTATTGCCGTTTCGGGTTGGG
>JBCDDJ010000142.1:0-13699 GCA_039180385.1 Cyanobacteria bacterium P01_G01_bin.38
CCCTTCTCTGCATTGCGGATCATTTTGCCCAGGCGATCGCCCCCAGCATCGACGGTCACACGCACGCCGATGGCCAGTAGCTGCTCGGCCACCTGGTTGGCAAACCCCACCTGTTCCTCGGTGACCGGCATCAGGCGCATTTGCTCCGGGGCCAGCCAGAGAGGAAAGTCCCCGGCATATTGCTCGATCAAGATGCCGATCAGACGCTCCAAAGAGCCAAACGGAGCCCGATGGATCATCACCGGCCGCTGGCGCGACCCGTCTTCGGCCACATACTCCAGCTCAAACCGCTGGGGTAGGTTGTAATCAACCTGCACTGTGCCCAGCTGCCACTCGCGGTCGAGCACATCGGTAAAGATAAAGTCCAGCTTGGGGCCATAAAAGGCCGCTTCGCCAATGCCCTCGAAATGCTCCATTCCTAGGGTTTCGACAGCGCGGCGAATGGCATTTTGAGATGTCTCCCAAACCTCATCAGAGCCAATATATTTATCAGAGTCAGGGTCACGAAAGCTCAGCCGAGCCTTAAAATTCTTGAGCTGCAAGCTTTTGAAGACAGTTAGAATCAAATCCACCACCTTCAAGAACTCATCGTCGAGCTGCTCTGGGGTGACAAACAGGTGGGCGTCATCCACCGTAAAGCCACGGACCCGAGTCAGGCCACCCAGCTCTCCGGACTGCTCATAGCGATAGACTGTGCCAAACTCCGCCAGGCGAATTGGTAACTCACGGTAGGAACGCAGTTCGCTCTTATAGATCTGGATATGGAAAGGACAGTTCATCGGCTTCATGACAAAGCCCAGCTCATTAGAGCGGTCTTCGTCATCTTCCGCCATCATCGGAAACATGTCTTCCTGGTACTTTTGCCAATGTCCAGAGGTTTTAAACAAATCGATGCGGGCGATATGGGGGGTCACCACCGGCAAATAGCCGCGTTTGACTTGCTCCTGCTTTAAAAAGTCTTCCAGGGTAGAGCGCAGGACAGTGCCTTTGGGGGTCCACAGCGGCAGTCCTGGGCCAACGTCGTCGGCAAAGATAAATAAGCCCAGCTCTTTACCCAACTTGCGATGATCGCGCTTTTTGGCCTCTTCGCGACGGCGCTTGTACTCTGCTAGCTGCTCCGGGGTCTCCCAGGCAGTGCCGTAGATGCGCTGTAACTGTGCCCGAGTCTCGTCCCCACGCCAGTAGGCCCCAGCCACACTTTCCAGCTCAAAGGCCTTGGGATGTAAGTCTTTAGTTGAGGCCACATGGGGGCCCGCACAGAGATCCCACCACTGATCGCCGAGGTGGTAGAGGGTGATCGGCTCTTCTAAATCTTCTAAGATTTCTAGCTTGTAGGGCTCGCCCAGGCTTTCAATCCGCTGTTTGGCTGCCTCACGACTAACCTCTTCTCTGACCACGGGCAGATCTTTGTTGATGATTTTGATCATCTCCTTTTTGATCGCCTTGAGATCTTTCTCAGTGAAGGGATCAGGGCTGTCAAAATCGTAGTAAAACCCATAGTCAATCCACGGTCCAATGGTGACTTGAGCCTTGGGAAACAGCTTCTGGACCGCCATCGCCATGACGTGGGAAAAGGTATGGCGAATCCGCTTTAACGGTTCAGACTCGCTGGTTTTAGGGAGATAGATTTTTGCGGACTCGTCTGGAAAATCAACCATGGGGATGAGGAAACTGAACTTGAGCGCAGGTGCTTTTGGCCTGCTCTATCTTAGCGGTTAGGGGGCTGGGTGTGAGCGGTTAGGGGGCTGGGTTGAGCTTCAGCAATTCTAAACCCACTACCCACCACCCACTGCCTAAATTTTCTCCAAATCTTGACTTGTGGAATAAATTCTGTAGACTGTGCTATGCTGAGCCGTTATGATGGTTTATAGCCTGTCGCGGACAGCTATGTCTCAATGGCCAAACGGGTAAAAGCTAACTGCGCAATTGCTTGAATCTGTCACTGGTCACCTCATAAAGCGCGTTTGAGTGCAGGTAACGCATCTAATAAGTTCACAAGTCTTTGCAAAATTGAATTAGTTTTATATGACCAAGACGATGCTTCAACAGTCGACGGTTCACCCTATGGCAAAGTTTCAGCGCCAGGTGGGTTCCTTAATTGATGCAAAGGTGATTCAGCCAACTGACCGCCTTTGGAAAATTGCGTTTCTCTTCAATGACGATTGGGCTCATTGGAAAAAAGAGCTCGAAGAGTTTGATTTCTCAATGCAAGACACTATCGAAGACCTTTTGGCCGTAGAGAGCTGGGAGGAAGAGTAAAGAGCCAATTTGAGGCTTAGAGGGGTTAACTCCTAATTGAGTCTCATACAAACGCTAATTGGGTCTTTAGAGTTAAGAGCTCAGCAGAGTTAAGGGCTCAGCTGGATCTTTCCTGAACTTTTCTAATGAGACTTTCGGCCATATCGATTGAGAGCACGGTCAGAAATTGCTCTTGTTGACCCTTTGCAGCGTCATCACTGATTTGAGTGTAAATGTGGGGGTTGGCGAGGAGCCCAGCGAGCAGTCGGGCTGCAACGGCTTTGACTTCACTGGCTTGCAATTCCATTACCTATATCCTTTTATGACTATAACCAGGTTGATATTTACTTATCCTCACCTGCGATCGCACATTCTCAGCAAACATGAGAAAAAAAGATGGAAAAGTCGAGGAAGTGATTCAGCGGTGCTATCAATGAATGAAGGAGCATAGTACGTTGGAGCCCTCTGAGCCCATGGCAGACCCAGATAATTTTCCCCCAAGTGAGTACAGCACCAATTCCCAGGATACAGATACCACCGGGGATACGGCACCTGACACTCAGGTTGAGGAGTTTTCAATCAGTGGCGATAACCTGATGAGCAAAGTTCAGGAACTGCTGCACGAGAGCAACATTCGACGGATTTTGATCAAAAACTCAAACGCTCAGGTGGTCTTGGATATCCCCTTGACGGCTGGGTTAGTCGGCGGCGCGGTGGGGATCACGTTTTTTGCCCCCCTGATGGCAGTGGCTGCGATCGCAGGCATGGTGGCCCGCTTTACGCTGGTGGTCGAGCGTCGGGTATAGCCTTAAAGCGTTCACCAGGGGGCTAGAATGGGCGTTAGCGTTAATCGTCGCAGACTATGCCCGATGCTTCGTCCAGGATTAGCCCCGATACGTTTATCCCCGGTACTTACGTTGACCCAAACCTGGCCCAAGATCACTTTATTATCTGCGGATTAGGCAGCTTGGGGCAGCAGAGCATCGTCAATCTCGACAAATTTAGCTACGACCCGTTTGAGGTCCATATTGCTGCCATTGATAGGCACCCACCGGACAATTGGGAAGTAGACGATCTGCCCTCTCTTTTGGTTGAGCCACCAATTTTGGGGGACTGTCGCCGGGATGATGTGCTCAGACAAGCCGGTATCGATCACTGCCGGGCTATTTTGATCGTGACCAGCGACGAGAGCACTAATGTAGAAACTGCGATCGCAGCCCGACGACTTAACCCCAATGTCCACATTGTGCTACGCTCGTCGCGCCACAGCTTAAATACTTTGCTGGCCAAGCAATTAGGCCGTTTTGTTGCCTTAGATGCGACCGAGCTGCCCGCCATGACCTTTGCCCTGGCAGGGCTGGGAGAGGGCATTCTAAGCGTGTTTCAGGTCGGCCCCTACCGATTTCGAGTGATTGAGCGTCTAGTAGAAGTGGGGGAGGCTCAATATGAGAATATTGCCATCCATCGACTCCACCGACGTGAGTCGCGGCTGCTCAACCTCAAACCCCAGCAGCAACCCCACCAGCCCATCGGCTGGGCCACTACCGCCTCCTCTGTATTCCATCGCTGGCAGCCCCATGTGCGCGTGCAGACTGGTGACCAGATTGCCTACGTCGAGGTCGAGTATCACCGCACCGAAACCATCGCCCTCCGCAAACGTCCCAAAAAATTAGCCCGCAAGCTCGGCGGGTGGCTGGCAGATTTTTTCGATGGGGACTGGCGGCGACGGTTTTCTAGTTTTTGGCGACAAGATGCCCAACAATCCCTGCGGCGGGTGATTGTGATTGCCCTGTCAACCGGCTTGACCCTATGGGTAATCGGAACCCTGCTACTCAAATGGTCAGTCTCAACCCTCAGCTGGCCCAAGGCGATTTCCCTGGGGGCAATTTTGCTGTTGGGGGGCTATGGTGATGTATTTGGGGGGTTTGGGGCCAGCCGTGTCCCGAGCTGGGTCCTGCTGGTGTGTCTGATGATTTCTGTCACCAGTTTGCTGGTTGTCCTTGGGGTCTTTGGCTTGCTCGCCGATCAGCTACTCAGCTCGCGCTTTGATTTTTTGCAGCGCCGACCTCGACTGCCCAAAAAAGACCATGTGATTATCGTCGGGCTGGGGCGGGTAGGGCAGCGAGTTATCCGCATTCTCAAAGATCTAAAACAACCGTTGGTGGGCATTACCCACCAGCTCAATTACCCAGATCTGATGACCCAGGTCCCCCTGTTGTTGGGCGATATGCTGCAAGAGCTGCCGTCTGCAAATTTGGCCACCGCAAAAAGCGTCATCGCGGTCACCGACGACCCAATTATCAATTTAGAAATTGCCTTGATCGCGTCAGAAGCCGCCGCCGCCGAGGGAAAATCGATTTCACCCGTGGTCCGCACCCTTGATCAGACTTTTAGTAACAACCTGGTGGCACTGATGCCCCAAGCGAGAGCCTTTTCGGTCTATGCGCTATCTGCCGAGGCTTTTGCGGGAGCCGCCTTTGGTGAAAATATTTTGAGTTTGTTTCGACTGAATGAACAAACTATCTTAGTGGCCGAATACCATATTGAGTCAGGAGATACCCTGAGCGATCGACTGCTAGCTGAAGTCACCTACGGCTATGGCGTGGTGCCGGTATTGCTCCAAACGCGAGCGCTTGCAGGCGATTGGGAAGATATTTTAATGCCGTCTGACGATCTGCGGCTGCATGGGGGCGATTGCCTCTACGTCCTCTCGTCGATTAATGGGCTACGTCGCATTGAGCGAGGTGAAATGACCCCACCGCGTCGTTGGCGTCTGGAAGCAAAAGCCCCGCTGAATAAAGAAGTTTTGCTAGAAGCTGGCAATGCCCTTGCTAAAATGTCAGGGCTCAACCTTTCCCAGTGCCGAGCCTTTATGAATAACCTACCTAGCACCATGGAGCTGCTGCTGTATGATTATCAAGCATATAGGCTAGTCCAAAAGCTCAACCGGAGACTTCCGATCCAATTGTCTCCACTCTAGTGCTGAGTGCGTCTTTGCCGATGGGATTAAGTTATTGTCTATTCCTAACAGTTTGTCTGGTAGGAACAGACGGACCAGGAGAAAGCATGTCTTTCAACAGTAGCCAAAAGAAAGACACATCGTGTACGAGATATCTTTTCCACAACCGCTTTGGCTCAGTTATCAATCTGTATACCCATTCAAGCCCCAACTCACTCATCCACTTTGGGGCTCTCCGAATGTTACCTGCCTCAAAATCGATGGTTGCTCCAACGGCCAAGATTACCTTAACAGTCTTCAAGTGACGCTTGTATCGATAGAGCCATTTTTCTTGCTTAGGAGCCCCTACGCCAATGGCGAGTACGGTCGCACCTGATCGATTGATCAAGTCAACAATTTCCCGACTTTCCTGATCGCTTTTCTCAAACCCAAAAGAGGGTGAATGGGCACTGACGACTATCTCTCGACCAACTTTTTCATTAATACGCTTTTGGGCTTTTATCGCGACGCCCTCAGCCGCGCCAAGTAGAAAGATTTTGATGTCTGGATCGCCCTTGTAGTGATTGTAAAAAACTGAGAAAAAATCAGACCCCGAGATCTTTTCTTGAATAGGTTTATTGAGCAGCCTAGAGACATACAGCAAAATTTGACTGTCGCAGACTCGATAATCTGCTGAGTCGTAAGCTTGGCAAAAATCACGGTCACTCTGTAGCTTAACAATGTGATCGATATTAGGTGTAAAAACAGTGCCGCCAGACTTTAGACTATCCAACAAATCATCTTTTGAGATGTTGTCGATCTCAACGTTCAGTATCGTAACTGTACTCATACATCTGCCAGAGAATTCAAAATAATGAACAGGTGTGAAAGCAACGCCCTATTGACCAGGCTCGATCAGCTCAGCTGCCAAAAACTAAAACAGGTAAACCTCAGCCCCGTCAATATAATCGACCCGAATAATCAGTCCGAGATTGAGCTGCCGAGAAGAGTCTCAACAGACGGCCACAACAGTTGACTAAACAGGTTTAACCAAACCCGTTTTTAACGCCAACCCGATCAGCCCAGATCGCTTGAAACACACAAAGATCAGCGCCCATCAAAAGCACTGGCGATGAAAGATAAACAACCTAGCCAAAAATCTGAAAAAACAGTCACCTATCCTGTTGAAAAGACATAAAACTCTGATGAAAATAGCTCAACAGAAAAAGGGTAAAAGGTGTAGAGGATGCGAACTGACAGGTCAGTGCTTGCGCTATCGCAGCTCTACTAGAGTGTCCCCAAAAAAGTACTGAACAGAGAGCCTCTCAACCTCAGTTAGAGTAAAACTGGTAACCAGCTACCTCGAAGCTAGATAGGCCTCTCCAACGTATCCGCGGCTCCATAGGTGGAGTGTGTCCCCAAGCGAATACGGTTTATTTCCCCCTTCCTAAGACGGTCTAGCTTAGCCAAAGGTTCCAGCTATGAGCCCGATAATATTGGAGTTTTATCCTCTGTTCCAGATGGGGCCTTAACTTGGAACTTTAGCTTGTCGTCGATTAAATCAATCAGGACCGTACTGCCTTCGGTGAAGACGTTTTCTAAAATCTTGGTGGCGATTGGGTTTTCTAGCTCTCGCTGGATGGCCCGTTTGAGCGGTCTCGCCCCGTAGACTGGGTCAAACCCGGCTTCGGCCAGGTAGTCCATGGTGGCATCTGAAATTTGCAGCGTAATCTTTTGATCCGCCAGCAGCTTGTAAATGCGCCGGAGTTGAATAGACACAATGGAACGTAGCTCGGTCTGAGTCAGGGCATGGAACAGGATTAAATCATCCACGCGGTTGAGAAACTCGGGCCGAAAATGAGCTTGCAGCGCCGTCATCACCCGCGATCGCATTTCATCATATTGGGAGTCATCCCCTGAAACATCGAGAATATGTTCACTGCCGATGTTACTGGTCATCACAATGACCGTATTGCGAAAATCAACCTGGTGCCCCTGGGAGTCAGTGATGCGACCATCGTCAAGCACCTGCAGCAAGATGTTAAAGACATCGGGATGGGCTTTTTCGACCTCATCGAGTAGCACCACTGAGTAGGGATGACGCCGCACGGCTTCTGATAGCTGGCCGCCTTCCTCATAGCCCACATAGCCCGGAGGGGCTCCCACCAGCCGCGCCACCGAGTGCTTCTCCATGTATTCCGACATATCGAGACGGACCAGGGCATCTTCGGTGTCAAACAAAAATGCAGCCAGGGCTCGGGCCAGCTCAGTTTTACCGACGCCAGTTGGTCCCATAAATAGGAACGAACCGATGGGCCGACCGGGATCTTTCATCCCGGCTCGGGCGCGTCGAATGGCCGCGGATACAGCCGCCACGGCTTCATCTTGACCGATTACTCGCTTGTGCAAATGCCCCTCGAGCTGCAATAGCTTTTGCCGCTCTGACTCCAACAGTCGATTGACGGGGATGCCGGTCCACTTGGCCACAATCTCAGCAATATCGGATTCGGTGACCTGCTCCCGCAGCAGGGTCGAGCCCTTGGCCTGCACCTCCTGTAGCTTGGCCTCTAAGATCTCCTGCTCCCGCTGAACGGCCTCCAGACGACCGTACTTGATCTGGGCGGCGCGGTTCAGGTCATAGGCCCGTTCTGCCTGCTCGACCTGAACCCTGAGCTGATCTTCTTCTTCCTTGAGGGCGTTGATCGAGTCCAGGGTTTGTTTCTCGGTTTGCCACTGATCGGTGAGGGTCTTTTGCTTGGCTGAGAGCTTTTCGATTTCTTTTTTGATCCGGGCCAGACGCTGCCGCGAGGTGCGGTAGGCGTTGCCGCTGGTTTCCTCTTCCCCTTCGAGGGAGAGTTTTTCCATCTCTAGCTGCATGAGGCGACGGTCGATGGTCTCTAGCTCGACGGGCTTAGAGGTGATTTCCATCTTGAGCTTGGCCGCCGCTTCGTCGATCAGGTCAATGGCTTTATCAGGTAGAAATCGGTCGCTGATGTAGCGATCGGACAGGGTCGCCGCCGCTACCAAAGCCGAATCGACAATTTTGACCCCGTGGTGAACTTCGTAGCGCTCTTTAAGCCCCCGTAAAATCGAAATCGCATTGTCTACGCTGGGCTGGCCAATATAAACCTGCTGAAAGCGTCGCTCGAGGGCGGCGTCTTTTTCGATGTGCTTGCGGTATTCGTCGAGGGTAGTGGCTCCGATGCAGCGCAGCTCACCCCGCGCCAGCATGGGCTTGAGCAAATTGCTGGCATCGACGTTACTCTGACCGCCCGCGCCAACCACCGTGTGCAATTCGTCAATAAATAGCACCACGGTGCCGTCTGACTCGGTGACTTCTTTAAGCACCGACCGTAGCCGGTCTTCAAACTCACCGCGGTATTTGGCTCCGGCAATCAGGCTACCAATATCTAGCGAGATCAGCCGTCGATTTTTGAGGGACTCGGGGACGTCACCATTGACGATGCGCTGGGCGAGACCTTCTGCGATCGCAGTCTTACCCACCCCCGGCTCCCCAATCAGTACCGGGTTATTCTTTGTCCGCCGTGACAGCACCTGAATCACCCGGCGAATTTCTTCGTCTCGACCAATCACCGGGTCGAGTTTGCCCTGCTTAGCCGCCTCGGTCAGGTCTCGACCATACTTCTCAAGGGCCTGGTAGCTGCTCTCCGGATTTTGATCCGTGACCTTCTGCTTGCCCCGCACCAGGCGGATTGCGGTCGTCAGTTCAGCAGCGCCCACCTCAAAACCCTGCAGCAAGCGACGGCCAATCCGCTCATCTTCGACAAACCCCAGCAGCAGGTGCTCCACTGAGATAAACTCATCTTGCAAACTTGCCCGAGCCGTCTCGGCCTTATCGAGCATCCGATCCAGGCTCTGGCCCAGATAAAGATTGCCATCCATAGCTGCCCTCACCCGCGCCTGCCGCTGCGAAAACGCCTCTAGCTCCTGGAGTAGCAGTTCAGGATCCAACTGAGCTTTCATCAAAATATCATCAGCCAACCCCTGCTGTTCTAGCAGCGCCACGATCACATGCTCTACCTCAAGGTACTGCTGCCGAAATCGTCGCGCCACATCCTGGGCCTCCACAATGGCATCCCATGCTTTGGCGGTAAATTTATCAGGATTGGTTGGCTGCATTGAGGGCGGGTGTTAGGGTCTAGGGGTTAGATTTTAGGGGTTAGGTAGCAGGTTGATAGGTGTCAGGCTGTGAATCTCAGGCGTTACAGATGCAATCACCTGCCCCCTACAACTCTATAGCCCAACACCTACATATCAATATTCAAGTATATCAATCGGGGAACCGCTGTGAGAGAGTTACCCAAACGATTTAAGCCGATGCTGCCGCCGCCGTCGGTTGGCCCTTGGCCGAGCCCTGGGTGCCTAGTTGAATCAGCTCGATTTTGTAGCCGTTGGGGTCTTCTACAAACGCAATCACCGTAGACCCGTGCTTCATTGGGCCAGGCTCACGCACAACTTTAGCGCCCTGGTTGCGAATAGCGTCGCAGGTTTTGTAAATATCATCGACGCCGAGGGCAATGTGGCCATAGCCATCCCCAATATCGTAATGGTCAGTACCCCAGTTATAGGTCAGCTCTAAGACCGAATGGTTGGCCTCGTCACCATACCCCACAAACGCCAGGGTAAACTCACCCCCCGGATAATCTTTTTGACGCAGCAGTGTCATCCCCAGCACGTCGCAGTAAAACTTCAGCGATTCTTCCAAATTGCCCACCCTGAGCATCGTATGTAGTAAGCGCATTGTGATTTCCTTTTCTGACAGAACGCAGTCCTTATATATTCTGGCAGATACCCTTAAAAGCAGCAGATCCCTTTTTAACCCTAAAGATCTACGCTTCTGCTCAGGCTTAGCTTTATCCTTGATGATTGTGCTGCAGGCGGCACGGTCATAACCCACTAGGAAGCAAGATTGATGATTGACGTACTTGACACCGCAATTGAAGATATCCGCGCGCGGGAGATCTTAGACTCCCGCGGACGCCCGACCATTGAAGCTGAAGTTTACCTGTCTGGCGGTGCCGCCGGGCTAGCCCAGGTGCCCAGTGGGGCCTCAACGGGCTCCTTTGAAGCCCACGAACTCAGAGATGGTGAAGCAGACCGATATGGCGGGAAAGGGGTCCTCAAAGCGGTTACTAACGTAGAGGAGACCATTGCCCGCGAGTTGATGGGACTCAATGCCCTGGAGCAAGTCGTGATTGACCGGGCCATGATCAGCGCGGATGGGTCGTCTAATAAGACTAATCTGGGGGCAAACGCAATTTTGGCGGTTTCCTTGGCCAATGCTAAAGCGGCAGCTCAGGCGGTGGGTTTACCCCTCTATCGCTACCTGGGTGGCCCCCTGGCCAATGTGCTGCCGGTCCCCTTAATGAATGTGATTAACGGCGGTGCCCACGCCAACAACAACGTAGATATTCAAGAATTTATGATTGTACCCAGCGGGGCCTCGAGCTTCCGAGAAGCGCTGCGCTGGGGGGCAGAGGTCTTTGCCAGCCTGAGTAAAGTGCTGGGGGATCAAGGTTTGCTGACCGGTGTCGGGGATGAAGGCGGATATGCCCCCAATCTGGGCTCCAACCAAGAGGCGTTGGATCTGCTGATCGCCGCCATTGAGAAAGCTGGCTACACGCCCGGTGAGCAGGTCTCTCTCGCCCTGGATGTGGCTGCTAGCGAATTTTACAAAGATGGGCAGTACATGTTTGACGGCACGGCCCATTCCCCCGCTGACACTGTGGCCTATTTAGAAAAGCTGGTGGGTCAGTACCCCATCGTCTCTATCGAAGACGGGCTGCATGAAGAAGATTGGGAAAGCTGGAACCTGCTCACTAAGCAACTGGGTGACCGGATTCAGCTAGTCGGTGATGACCTCTTTGTGACCAACCCCACCCGCTTGCAAAAAGGCATCGATCAGGGCTCAGCCAACTCTATTTTGATCAAACTTAATCAGATTGGCTCCTTGACTGAAACCCTTGAGGCTATTGCCTTGGCCGGTCGCAATAAGTTCACGTCGGTGATCAGCCACCGCTCCGGTGAAACTGAGGACACCACGATTGCTGATCTAGCCGTGGCTACCAGAGCAGGTCAAATCAAAACTGGCTCCCTGTGCCGCAGCGAACGGGTGGCGAAATACAATCGCCTGCTGCGCATCGAAGATGAGCTCTCTGAACAGGCCGTTTACGCGGGTACCATCGGCATGGGGCCAGGGCATTAGCTTTAGAGGAAAAAAAGGGAGGGGGTTGCGGGTAGATAGACTTCAGGGTGACCAAAGCAACTACGGTTTACTGTATGAAACCATTATCCATCAATCACCCCCTATCCCTCCCTCCTGTCTTATCAAGTCAGGGGATGGGATTGAGCAATGGGATATTGAATGAATACAAACTGCCACCCGGTGAACTAGCCTTGCCCGCCTACCCTGATCCCGTCATTTGCTTTACGCTGGGACAGCCCTACCAGCTCTTTCAAAAGTTTGACGACCATACCCATCAGAAACTTTCCCACAGCGGACAGTTTTCGCTCGTGCCTGCCGAGATGCCTAGCTACTGGCAGTGGGCTCAAGCTGCGCATATTGTGATCGTGCAGGTAGATTCGGACTTTTTAGACAGTGTGGCCACCGAGCTTGGCCAGTATGAGCCTCACTCCATTGAATTTGGTTCAGCCTTCGAAGCGTCAGACGAGCATCTCACCCATTTGGTCATGCTATTGCGCTCAGAGTCGCAAGGCCGCGGCGTTGGTACACAGTTGTATACCGACTCTCTCATGCAGGCTTTAGCCATCTGCCTTTTACAGCGTTACAGTAAAGCCTCGAACGCCAGTTGGCATCCCATCGGCAAATTGACCCGATCGGCACTCCAACAGCTGGTCGCTTACATTGAGGCAAACCTTGCCGAAGATTTGACCTTGCAGCAGCTGAGTCGTATCGCTGGGCTAAGTTCCCATTACTTTGCAACGTCGTTTAAAAATGCCACAGGTATGACACCTCACCAATACGTCATCCAGCGGCGGGTGCAGAAGGCAAAACGACTATTGATTTGCGATCGCACCCTCACCATCGCCCAAGTTGCGGCCACCGTTGGGTTCTCTGATCAGAGTCACCTATGCCGTCACCTGCGGCGGCAGCTCAAGGTCACCCCCAAGCAGCTGCGTCAACAATCGTAAAAACCTCCAAAAAGATCGGAAGTTTATCCAAGACCGCCCTGGGCCTGGCTTTATAAATTGGGGTCAGATAAAACGAGGGACAGAGGTATGATACCGACTGACACTGTTCAACAGACAGCGCTACTTTGGGCAACTGAAGGCTTCAAGGATAAAGCACTTCGCCGCGAGCTGATGACCGCTGACTACCTTCAGCATTTCTGCGGGGCAAGTGAGCCGATGCAGGGTCGAGAAGTCGTCAATCAATTTGTCGACAGCACACTGCACACGGGCTTTCCCGATATCCAACAGGTCGTAGACGATATCATCGTCCAGGGCGATAAAGTAGCCCTGAGAATTACTTATCGTGGCACCCATCAAGGCTATTTTCTAGGCATTCCTCCAACCCAGCGGAGCATTGCCGTCAGCGCTAACATCATTTTGCGGGTGGCGAATGGTAAAGTCGCCGAAGAATGGACTGAGTCCAACCCGCTGACCTGGATGCAGCAGCTCGGGGTGATGAATTGGATGACTCAATTGGCAGGTTAATTGTCTTCAGCGAGGTGGCCACCCGCAAAGGAGTGCTGGGCAATATCCGTTGCTTTGCTCGCCATCTCTTCGCTTTGCCGCCTCGCCAAAATATCTTGAATAGACGAAATCGCCTGCTCCTGTTGGGCCATATTAATTTGAATATTTGGCCCCGAACGAGCCAGACGCATCACAATGCCATCTATTGCCAGCGCCTCATCAGTCCGTTTCCCGTCAATATAAATCCCATTGGTGCCCAGGTTTTTTATTTCCCAGCCGCGGTCCGTCTTGCGAACTTCAACGTGGTGCCGAGACACGACGGCACTGTAAAGCACCACATGATTATCAGTCGAGCGCCCAACTCTAATTACCGCTTCACTTTCAAAAGTCCAGTGCTGCAGAGGTGTTTTATTGAGCGGATGGAGTAGAGATAGGGTGATCACATTACTTCGAGAGAGAACAGGATTGTAAATGTGAGGCGGTGGAGCAGCCCCTGGAGCACAGCGACTAAGCCAGTTGAAAGATAAAGCTCACCTTATCGCCTTTGCCTAGGGCAATGCGATCGCCCGGACGCAGCCGATGGCGGTTACCTTGCGGCAAGGGCAGATTATTAATGTAAGTACCGTTAGAGCTACCCACATCTTCAATATAGTAAACGTCGCCCTCGACGCGAATATTGGCATGGGTGCGGGACACAATTTCGGAGTCGGGGAAACCCGAGATATCAATATCAGGCGGGACACGGTCATTGGGTTTACCCAGGTGAATGACGGATAATGTTGGAGCCAGCTCAATGACGGCATCGGTCTGTACATGCAACAGTCGCGCCATGTTTCGCTGTAGTCG
>JBCDDJ010000143.1:0-13670 GCA_039180385.1 Cyanobacteria bacterium P01_G01_bin.38
CGCTCGGGGGCGGCAATCACCTGGGTGCTGGGGTCAACCTCTACCCCAGGAATCGCCTTAGCCCAGGGGCTGTTGGGTACTGACTGCAAATCCACCGCTGGGTTAACGGGGCGAAAGCCGTGTTGCACAAAGACGGCCTGCTGTTCAGGCTGGGTGAGAAAGTTGACAAAGGTGCGGGCGGCTTTGGCCTCACCGCCGCTCACCTCCCGACGCACAATCGCTGCAGTCGAGGCCGTCTCAACCGTGGGGTTGAGGTAAAAAATCTCATAGGGCTTGCCCTGGGTCACATTAGACTGCGACCAGCGGTGCAGGGCAATGCTCTCATAGACCATGGCAATGTCAGCGTCGTTGGGGCCACGGGAGATAAACTCTTGCAGCAAAATGTCGGTCGAGCGGGGGGGCTGATACACCGAGCGTTTGACCAGGCTAAACAGAGCTTGGACGTCACCGTTGCCAAAGTCACTCGCTTTTAGGGCCGCGCTGCCCACCTCGGCCTGCGCCCAGAGCCCCAGGGTCAGCTGCCCGCTGTTGGACCGGGTGGGGTCCGTTGTCACAAAGTCAAAGCTACCCCAGCTAGCGTCGCCGCCGATGGCTGACCAGTTACTGCTTGCGATCGCATCTTCAACCCGCTGCCACTGAAACTCTCTGTTGGGAAACAGCACCTGCGCTCGCTCCGGCCAAGCCACCGCCACCAGCATGGTTTTTGCAATCGGCTGAGGGGTTTCATAAAAGGCTTCATCATCATTTTGAGCCTGCCACCGTTCACTCAGCTCGTTGAGAATCTCCCCATTTGCTGGGATTAATACCGTCGGATCAAAACTATTCTTGTCGTCAACATAGTTGTTGACCATATCCTGAGAGCCTTGAAACTCTAGCTCCAGATCAATCGACGGATGCTGTTGTTCAAATTCTGCTTCGAGTTGTTTCAGGGGTTCCTGAAGCTCGCTGCCGCTAACGACCACAATCGATTGGTTTACACCCGGCAGGGGTACATAGGCCAGGCCGAGGGAGGAGAGGGCAATGGCTAAAGAGGCAAAAATCTTGTTGGTTTTAGACATCGTTATTGGTGAAGGGGTAAGGGGTAAGGGTGAAGGGAGTGGTGGGTAGCGGGTGGTGGGCAGTGGGTGGTGGATAGTGGGTGGTGAAGGTATACATGATGAAGTAGGAACGAGGAACGATGATTTTAAATTCATCCTTCACTTCGAGAAGGGCACTAGACTCGCAGCGTCTTCTCGCAGAGTAGCCCTACATCCTTCATCCTCTTCCTAATCTCCCCCATCTCCCCCATCTCCGCGTCTCCTCTATCCCACTAATACCTCAACACTCTCCTGAAAGCTCTTAAACTCATCGCTCAGATCCTTGAGTTCTTCTGTCGCCACAGCGCTGGTGAAATCCGTGGTACGAAGTTTATTTTGCAACTGTTGCAAGACGCCCCCTGCTTCGGCAATCAGGGTCGAGAGCTGGGCTAGCTGAGCCTGACGGGTATCTTCGCCCTGCTGGGCCAGGGTAATGTTTTGTTCCAGTCGGTGGGCCAGGTTTTGCCACTGCATTTGGGCGACTCCTGAGCTGGTTTGGATTTTTAACTGGGCATCTTTGAGCTGTTTCTCAAGATCTGTCACGGACAAAAGAGAATCTTTGCCCTGCATGCGCCGGGCAAACTGGTCGATTTGGGTAGGTAGCGCCTCGGTGCGATCGCAGGCATACTGCACCGTCCCCAATAGCTCCATCTGATGGGCGGTGGTGAGCACCTGGGTGGCCTCTGTTTTGAGCAAATCAGCGGTTTGGGTGAGCTGCTGGGCCTGCTGACGCACTGCCTGTAGCTCTTTAGAGAGGGCTGGGTTGTCTAGTTCGATAGCGATCGGTTCGCGGGTTTTCAGGAAGGTGGCCCCGGCGGTTGCGATCGCCGCCGCCCCCGGAATCGCCACCATGCTAGGCAATCTCACCAGCCGTACCCCGACCACCAAAAAGAGTCCGCCTGCCAGCACCGCCAGAGGATAATGGAGTGGGTTTGCGAGTTTCATACGCTTCATGGAGAGACTTAAAACTCCAACTGTAAATCGGCCATCAGCTTAGAAATTGTTGAGGGATCCCCCTTACGGTAGTAGCCCCCATTGAGGCTGGCGATTTCCTCAAGGGCCTCTGGGTCAAAATCGCCTTCATTTCCGTAACCGACCGTGAAAAAGGCAATCCGCTGGTCGCTATTAAAGCCGCTTCCCTTCAGTTCTTCGCCCAGCTGATTGAGTGACAGCGCAGATTCTGAATCTTCGCCATCGGTGAGAATCAAGACCGCATTGATAGCTTCATCGCGCAGATTTTGCTGTAGCCAGTTGCGAGCCTCCAGGGCGGAGTCATACAGGCGGGTGCCCCCGTTGGCTTGCAAGCTGCTGACAAACTGCAAACCCCGGTTGCGGCCATCGGGGCTACCATCCACCAGCACAGGAGAGCGAATCTCACTGTCAAAATCAATCAGGGCGATCTGATCCTTGGGGCCGAGATTCTCGACGTAGGTTTTTAGCGTATTTTGCACGGCGGGGAGTTTGTTGCCCTCCATTGAGCCAGAAGAATCGACCACCACCACCACCAGCGAGGGTTTCTTGGCCACATCTTCCCAGGCGGTCAGCATGACTTCTACCACCTCTGGTGCAGGCGGACGATAAGAGTCATAGCTGGCCTGGGGGTCAACCCCAAACTCGGGGGTAAACTTCGCACCCAGGGCCACCCCGGGGGTGGCCGGTCGTAAGCCCAAATTTGCCGCGATTTGCTGAGCGTCAGGGGATTGCAGATATTCAATCACTTGCTCGGCGGCTTCGCGCTCTTGGGTGCTGACCCAGGGCGCATCAGGCAAAATCGCCCGCATGTTTGAGGTGAATGTGGCCTTTGGATAAACCGCCTTGTATCGAGTGGCCCCCGGCGGCAGGTTGCTGTTGGCCTCAATTACTGATGATTCGTACACTGAGCCGATAGAGGCCCAAAACGGACCATTCTCTACCATGGCCTCTGCCAGGGAGCCGGTCGAGATACCATAGCGGGTAATCTTATTTTGGATTTTTTGCACTGCCCCTTGATGCTGTTGTATATCAGCGGTGGCCAGGGTCTCAGGACGCTTGCCCGATACCGAGGCAAACTGGGCGACCAGGGTTTGCAAGCCCGAGTTAGACCGCGTGGGTGCCGTGTGAACGTAGTGGATCGGTTGGGCGGGGCTGTTGGCATCTAAATCTTGATGGGTTTGGGCGGTGACCAAGGCTGCAAATAAATCGTCTACCTGTTGCAGACCTGGGGCCAAATCCTCCGGCACCATAAAGACCATCGGGCTATTGACCAGCAGGGGCGAGTCGGTAATTTCTGGGATGTATCCCTGCCCTGGGAAAATTTGCTCAATACGATAGCTGAGCTGGCTTTGATAAATCTCACCATCCACCGAGAGTAAGGTCGGAAACTCAGTTGCATCGGCCTGAAGTGTGCCCTGTTGTAGCTGGGTTGCCAGGGTGGTGGTGATTTCGACGACATCGCCGCTGCCCTGGGCTTCGCAGGTGAGGTGAAAGGCTTCGCCGCTGGCCAACGTCGGATTTTGTTGATTGTATTGGGTGGCGGCCTCTTCGCAAAAATGCTTGAGGGCGCTGCCCACCAAAAACTTGACTTCAAAACCGCGATTACCCCCGTTGTCCCCCGTAGATAGCCCGAGCACACAGCTGTTTAACATCAAGGCTCCTAAAACCACTGTGCTGCTCTGCATCCAATGTTTGGGTTTCAATCTCATAGCTGACATTGACCAGTAAGACTTTAATTAATCACTACAGAGCTGGATGGCTTGGTTCCGCATTTCACTCACAAAGCGTCGCCAACTCAGTCAACTCAACTGTTCCCAAAACCTAAATCTAAATCTCTTAGATAAATCGCTTAGCTGGGCACCTGATTGACTGACAAAAGGTCTGAAATCTACAATTTAGGGCGTTTTGGCTAGCGACTGGAAGTCGCGCCTACCGATACAAAGTCCACCTGCGCGGACTAGGTCTTTCAAGGGGGTTTCCCAATCGGCGCAGGCCGATTTTGTACGGGTAAAGGATGGTTTTTAACCGCCCAGCTAAAAGTCAGTCAACCAGGCTGGGCACTATAAGCCCGCACTGATGAGACTGGCACTATTATGAAATCTGCTTTCTTTACCCTGGCTGCTTTGCCAGCGTTGCTATCGGCTGCCCTACCAGCTGAGGCAAACCTCTCTTGCTACATGAACTATCCAGGTAGCTATACGCTTAATCTAGAGTCACTTTGCAGCGGCAACACTGCTAGCAACCCAGCTGAGGCGTCTGCTGAGGCCGCTGAGGCTGCGGCTGGCGCAGCTGGTGAGGGGGGCGCTTCTTTTAGTGAGGCCGACATTCTACAACTGCGGATCACCCGTCCGGTGATTGAAACCACCTCAGTGACCGGTGATCTGGTCCAGGGTAGAACCCTGTCCGGTACGTTTTACAACCCCCACGGCAGGATGAGCAACCGGGTCACCCTGTTTTATAGCGTCCAAACCAATCAGGAACTGAAAACGGGCACGATGATGGCCCCTGCAATAGCCCCCAACAACCGCACCCAAATCGAAGTCCCCATGCCAGACCTCCGAGGCGTCGTTGAATCCTACCAATTCGAGATTTTGGACTAATCCCACTGGTACTAAATGCCCCATCTCCGTATCTCCGTCTTTCCCTGGGCAAGGAGACCTTTGCCCCCAAGCGTCCTTCGCCCTTTCCCTTCCCCCCTTAGCCCTTAGCCCTTTCCCCTTCATCGCACCTTTTGGCCGGTTTTTTCGTGACTGAGCCGCTTTGGGCTGCTATCTTGAGTGGGGGAATGCACATGATTACGGTGACTGCATGGGGAATACCTATAAACGGGTACTGCTAAAGCTTAGCGGTGAGGCACTGATGGGCGATTTAGCCTACGGTATTGATCCGGCCATCGTGGATGCGATCGCGCAGGAAGTTGCCGAGGTGGTCAGTCAAGATATTGAAGTCGCCATCGTCGTGGGTGGCGGCAACATTTTTCGAGGGGTCAAAGGGGCCTCTGCCGGGATGGATCGGGCCACCGCAGACTACATCGGCATGCTGGCCACAGTGATGAATGCCATGACCATGCAAGATGCGTTAGAGCGCATTCAGGTGCCAACCCGGGTCCAGACGGCGATCTCCATGCAAGAGATGGCAGAGCCCTATATCCGGCGTCGGGCGATTCGCCACCTTGAGAAAAAGCGCGTGGTTGTGTTTGGAGCCGGTTCAGGGAACCCGTTCTTTACCACCGATACCACCGCCGCGTTAAGGGCTGCTGAGATCAACGCTGAGGTCTTGCTGAAAGCCACGAAAGTTGACGGGGTTTATGACTCTGATCCTAAGACAAACCCTAATGCTAAGCGCTACCAGAGCTTGACCTATAGCCACGTTTTAGCCAAAGATCTAAAAGTAATGGATGGCACAGCGATTGCGTTGTGCAAAGATAACAACATCCCCATCAAGGTGTTTGATTTGTCCGTTAAGGGCAATATCCGTCGAGCCATGATGGGCGAATCTATTGGCACGATTGTGGGAGGGTCCTGTGAAGTTAGCTGATATGGGCGAAATCGAACAAGCAATGGAAAAGGCAGTGGAGGCTGCCCAGCGCTCGTTCAATACGATTCGAACTGGACGCGCAAATGCCTCGCTGCTGGATCGCATCATGGTTGACTATTATGGCAGTGCGACCTCACTTAAGTCGCTGGCGAATATTAGCACCCCTGACTCCAGCACGATTATGGTGCAACCCTATGACGCCAGCTCGGTCGCTTCGATTGAAAAGGCGATTTCGATGTCTGATGTGGGGTTAACTCCCAATAATGACGGCACTGTTATCCGTCTAAATATTCCACCGCTGACCAGCGAACGCCGCAAAGACTTTGTCAAGATAGCCTCTAAATACGCTGAGGAAGCCCGGGTCGCGGTGCGCAATATCCGCCGCGACGGTATTGAACTATTTCGTAAACAAGAAAAGAATAGCGATATCTCAGAAGACGAGTCTCGGGATTTGCAAGATCAGGTGCAAAAGCTCACTGATAAGTACATTGAAAAAATTGACGAGGCCCTGGCCAGCAAAGAAAAGGCGATCATGACGGTTTAAGACACTCATGCCCCCTTGGTGGTGACCCTTTAGAAAACTTCTCTGTCTGGGTGTATCTCGTGATGTATGTTTGATTGTTTGGTGGTCGGCGCGGGGCCGGGCGGGAGTGCAGCGGCCTACCAGCTCGCTAAGGTAGGGCGTTCGGTCCTTTTGCTTGAGAAAGCCGCTCTCCCTCGCTATAAGCCTTGCAGCGGGGCGGTTTCTCCCAGCATTGCCGGATGGTTTGACTTTGATTTTGAGTCCGTCATTGATCTCAAGGTCCGGCGGGTTCGATATACCTGGCAGCTTGGGGATGCCGTTGATGCTGAGCTGCAAACCTCTGAACCTATTTGGATGGTCAAAAGGGAGGTCTTTGACCAATTTTTGGTGACCCAGGCCCAGCGGCAAGGGGTTGAGCTAAAAGATGCAACGGCAGTCACAGGAATTGAGTTTCAGGGGGATAGCTGGCAGGTTAGGACCGATTTAGGTGCCTTTGCTGGGCGCTATTTGATCGCGGCAGATGGGGCCAGTGGCCCGATGGCAGATTGGCTTGGCTTTAAACCCCATAAGCTTCGTCAGGCCAGCGTTTTAGAAGTCAGGACAGCGGAGTCTACGGCGGACAGTGCCCTCAGTTTTGAGTTTGGCTTAGTCAAAAACGGCTGTCTCTGGAGTTTTCCTAAAGCCCAAGGGTATTCGATTGGGGTGAGTGCTTTTTTAGGAGGTGATCTCAAAGACAGCCGCCCTCCGTTATCTCAATACGCTCCAAGTTTTGGGGTGAGCGTAGAACAAGGGCAGGTATATGACCAGGCCCTCAAGTTTTGGGATGGCAATCGCCCCCTCCATACCCAACGAGCCGTGGTCGTGGGGGAGGCCGCAGCCATGGTAGATCCGCTATCGGCGGAGGGCATCCGTCCGGCCATCTTTAGCGGTCTCAAAGCAGCGGCAGCGATTGATCGGGCGCTCTCGGGGGAGACCGACGCCCTGGCTACTTACACCGAGACCATTCACGCTGAATGGGGGGCTGATATGCAGTGGGCGCAACGCATTGCCAGTGTCTTTTTCCGGTTCCCGAAGATTGGCTATCGGGTTGGCATCAAACGCCCCTCAGCCACCGAGCGGCTGGGACAGCTCCTAGCGGGCGACATTCACTACAGTGATATTGCCAATCGGGTGATTAAGCGAATGAGTACGAGCTGGCTCCCAGGGCGGGGGAGTTAAACCGATCGAAAGCCTATGTTTAAAGTCGCCCAGTTAGAAACCTCTAACGTGTAGGCGTCAGAGACAATCACTGCCTCGGAGGACTGATTGCTTAAGTCACTCAGCAGCGACTGGATCACGTCCAGGGCATTGTCAGCCAGACTAATGCGCTGGCCCGTGCTCCTGCCCGCCAGGGGCAATAAAGTTTGGATGGTTTCAGTAAAGGGCACCTGGCTAAAGATGGCATAGGTGTCAATACTTCCAGCAGGTTCTTCGATGCTCCAATTGGTGTCGGTTTGAGGCACGTTAACAGACTGCCCTGGCAAAATCATCAGGCTCTCTTGGGCCGCACTCACCATGGCCTCGCTGCTATCGGTCCTCGAGAGGGGGGGAAAAAAGACATTGGGGCGTTCTCGCCCATCCAGGCTAATCAGCATAAAGTAGAGGGGGGTTTGACCAAAATTGAACAGTCGATACCGAATCTGACTGCCCAGGTTGAGGTTGAGGGGGCGCTCTTGTTTGCTCATTAACCCAGCCAGCCGACTCTGGGGAAGGGAGGTCGCTGAGCGTAGGGTCTCACGCTGCTGTAAGAGTTTTTCCTGGGGGGCGACCATCTCCAGGTTGACGCGCACGGGCATGAGCGAAGATGATTGATTTTCGGTCAATCGCAGCAGCTTCACCGCCAGCATCGTTTGGAGCTTTGGCATGAGGCGCGTGATGGCGGCCTTAATCGCTTCGTCTTGTTTGACCAGGGTGCCGGGGATGAGCTGATGGGTCGGCAGAAATAGGCCATAGGCTTCTTCGGCTTGCTCAGGGATGGCCTGGGCGGTGTCAAGACTGGCTGTGAGGGCAGTGTCGGAGGCCAGGGTTTTGCCAAACAGACAGTCTGCCGGTTGCTCTGCGGTGGCCAGAGAGCTCACAAAGGGCAGAGAAGAGAGGGCACTGGTGGCATCGACTCGTTCGATCCGCTTCAGGCTGTTGTCTAAGGCCACTACGAGATTGACGTTTTTGGGTAAAACCCGCGTCGCTTCGCAAAGCCGCTGCCCCCTAAACCATCCCCCGTCGGCGTCCTCTGGCCAGCGGGCTTTAGCTTTAAGCCCTTGACGCGATCGCAACTGCACCCTAGGCCCCAATTCCCCGTCAGGTTTAAAGGCTTGCATCCAGGTTTGGGTATCGGTGTACTGCACAATTTCAGCCGACAGCCCCCCCAGCCAGATGTCAGCAGTGCGGCCATCGGATGCGATCGCGCTCACCACCGCATCGGCAGGGTTACCGATCAGCTCAGCACCGTCATAGAGTTTATCGACCTCGGGTTGGCGTTTGCCCGCGACCAGGGGCAGTTGTTCTGGCACCCACTGGGTGACGGTTTCACGGGTGCGCCCCAGGGTAGCGTAAATCTTGGTAGCGGGGGTGGCTGACCACAGGTACCGGGTTAGCGCATAGGTAAACAGCCCGGCGCTAAATTCGTCCCAGGCCCGCTCTACAACGGGTTGCTCTGGCCTGGCCGCCCGCAGCAACAGCCCTGGAAATAGCGTTGGCACCTCTGGCTTGCCCACCTGCTCAAAAAAGTGGGTCAACACCGACAAGGGCTGTGGAGCCGCCCCAGTGGGGATCACCGGACGGGCTCGACAGCGAAAACTAGCCGACAGCCCTGCTGACGCGTCGCTAAAGCCAGCATCTAGAACGGTAGTCAATTGGCGGGTCTTAAGCAACCTCAGCAGCTGCTTCACATCGTCTACCAGCAAATCGTTAAAGGCGGGCTTAGATTCGGTCGGCAAGACTCCATCTACGGGCACCCAACCCATAATCGGCGGGTTAGCTTCGCTCCCCTCTAAACGCAGCTGCCCACCGTAGCCGCTGAAATGAAGAATAACCGTATCGCCGGGTTGGACCTGCTTGTGTAGATGTTCGATAAAAGCTTCTACAATCCCCTGACGAGTTGCCTGGGCATTGGTCAGGGTCAAAATGTCAGCGGCATCAAACCCAAATCGATGGATTAAGAGCTCCCTTTGCAGCGCGACATCTGTAGTGCATCCGCGGAGGGCCGCTTTTACCCCTTGCGTATCAATGACCGCATCCGGATATTGATTAATCCCAATCAGCAGGGCAAGTTTGCGACGAGTTGGCTCGGCTAGCGCTTGCTGATAGCGACTCGCCTGGTTAAGCAAACCCGTTTCACTAACGCCTAGGGCTGCTAAAATCAGCCCGGTTTGCGTTAAAAAATCTCGTCGCTTCACACCCCGACTCCATGTTGTTAATTTAAACCCTGACTACATCTAGACTCTGCTTCAACTCCTGGTCAAGATGCAGAGTCTAGATGCGGTTGAGGTCTGGTTCGAGTAAACCTATGCCTGCATCGCCCTGGCTAATTCAGCAGCGACTTCAGGACGAGAGAACTGCGGTGGGGGTAGCTCACCCCGACGCAGCATTTCTCTCACTTTAGTACCCGACAGGTGAATGCGATCTTCTGGGCCACTGGGGCTGGTTTTAGTAGTTGCCATGGTGCCCGTGCGCTTGCAGTAAAATGCGTGCTCAAACTTCATCGGCGTGATCCCCAGTTCGCCTGGCTCAAACTCATCAAAGATGTGTTGAGCATCGTAGGTACCATAGTAGTCACCCACCCCGGCATGATCACGACCCACAATAAAGTGAGTACAGCCATAGTTCTTACGAATCAGCGCATGGAAAATCGCCTCCCGAGGGCCAGCATAGCGCATTGCCGAAGGATTGATGGCCAAAATTACCCGATCCTTGGGGAAATAGTGCTCCATCATGATTTCATAACAGCGCATCCGCACGTCAGCCGGAATATCGTCGCTCTTGGTAGCCCCGACCAAGGGGTGCAAAAACAAGCCATCCACGGTTTCTAGCGCACACTTTTGAATGTACTCGTGGGCACGGTGGATAGGGTTACGGGTTTGGAAACCCACCACAGTTTTCCAGCCTTTTTCCCGGAACATTGCCCGAGAAGCCGCGGGATCAATCTGGTAGGCCGGGAACAGCGGATGGGGATCCCGCTCCAGCAGCCAAATCGGGCCAGCCAGGTTAACCGCACCTTGCTCATAGACCACTTTCACACCGGGGTGCTTGTCTTCGTCAGTGCGATAGACATTAATGGCCTCTTTTTTCTTGTCGTAGGTGTACTTCTCACTCAGCTCGAGCACCCCGATAAAGCGACCCGTGGTGTCATCCAGACGCACCAGCGTGCCTTCTTGCAGGGGAGCCGCGACCGCTTCGGAGACCGACAGGGTCACGGGCACCGCCCAGGGGAGGCCGCTAGCTAGACGCATATCGGTGACCACAGGCTCGTAGTCAGCTTTGCTCATAAATCCGTCGATGGGGCTAAACCCCCCAATCGCAATCATGACCAGGTCAGACGCAGCCCGCTCATCTAAGGTGACGCGAGGTAAATGGTCAGCTTTATCTAAAAACAGCGCCGCTTGCTCAGCAGACGCTAAACGATTAATTAAGGTGCCACCGTGGGCTGCAATACCGTCTTGTACTAAAGTCAAGATACCGTCCTCTCTCTATAGAAATTCAAAAATTCAACTCTGCAGAGCTAAAGGCCCGCAGAAATTTAACCCTGCGTCAGTTGTCTTGGGTCGTGGCTGGTTCAATCAGTCCACCCCCTAGCACCCGTCCATCATCGTCATACCAGACAGCCGCCTGACCCGGAGTTACCCCAAACTGCGGTTGGTCAAACACAAGCTTGACCCGCAGCGGATCGGTGGGTGTCGGGATCACCGTTGCCTTAACAGCTGGTGAACGATAACGAATCTGCACCACCACCAAAAGGGGCTCGCTCGGCGGTTCGATCGAGACCCAATTTACCCGCTGGGCACCACAGTCTGGTTGATGAACGCTATCGCGCTCACCCACCACGACCTGGTTGCGGGCCACGTCCAGGGCAACCACATATAGAGGGTTTGGTGCCGCAATGCCCAACCCTTTACGTTGCCCGATCGTGTAGTGATGGATACCGGTATGTTGCCCAAGCACCCGACCAGATGTGTCGACGATATCGCCGGGTTTTGGTGCCAAATATTTATCTAGAAACGTCTGCATGGAGCCGTGCTGCTCAATCAGGCACAGATCTTGGCTCTCTGGCTTTGCTGCGGTGTGCAGACCCAGCTCAGCGGCAATCTGGCGAGTCTGGGCCTTAGTTTGCTCACCCAGAGGAAACCGAGTGGCCGCAAGCTGCTCCTGGGTCAAATCGTAGAGAAAATAGGACTGGTCTTTGCTGCGGTCAACGGCCCGACGGAGTTCGTAACGCCCCGTTGTAGCATTGTGGGTAATCCGGGCATAGTGCCCAGTGGCGATCTCTTCAGCGGTCATCTCTTGGCGGGCGTAGTCTAGCATCGGACCAAATTTAACCGTACGATTGCACTGGGAACAAGGCAAAGGGGTAATCCCCTGGCTGTAGCCCGAGACTAGATAGTCAACGATATTACGCTCAAAGACATCACGGGTATCCACGACGTTATAGGGGATGCCCAACTGCTCACAGAGTTGGGCCGCATCTACCATGCCCTCTGAGCAGCACTGCCCTTTGCCCTTCATTAGCCAAAGGGTCAAACCGATAACCTCATGCCCTTGCCGTTGCAGCGTTGCCGCTGCCACAGAGCTGTCTACACCACCTGAGAGACCGACTACGATTTTGCCCATGGCCCTGCTAAATCAATACGTTGCACCCCATACATTACAAACAGCCTGTACATTACAGACCGTTTGTACGCGGGTGTTCACTCCCTAGGCTAGCATCCCCAGAATACTTCAGGATTAAGGGCAAGCTGACAAAGTATTCGTAGTGAAATAGGGGGTATTCCGGAGAGATTTTTGAAGCCTTTATAAAGAAAATGGAAACTAAACTGACCGACCGACCCGCTCAGCTAGACACTTATCTGGTCACCGCCGAACAGATGCAGCAAATTGAGTCACGGCTGTTTTCAGCCGGGATGCCTGTGGCAGCGCTGATGGAAAAGGTGGCAGGGTTGATTACGCAGGCAATCAAACAAATCCTGGGCGATAGGCTGCCAGGGTGCCGCTTTGGCGTACTGGTGGGCCCTGGACATAACGGGGGCGATGCCCTAGTGTTGGCTCGAGAACTCTGGCTGGCTGGCCATGAAGTGATGATTTGCCATCCTTTTGCAAAGCGCAAGCCTCTGACCGAAAGCCATGGGAGCTATGCCCGCAGTCTAGGGATTCCTTGGGAGACCTCGGTGGATGCCTTAGCTCAATGGAGCCAAGCCTGTGACTACCTAATTGATGGTCTGTTTGGCTTTGGCTTGGAACGTCCGATAGAAGGCCCGTTGGCGGCTGCGATCGCAACCCTCAATACCACCCGTCTGCCAATCATCAGCATCGATCTCCCCTCAGGGCTCCACACAGACACAGGACAAATCCTCGGCACCGCTATCCAAGCCACCCACACCCTTTGTCTGGGCCTCTGGAAACGGGCCTTTGTACAAGAGTCTGCGCTGGCTTACCTGGGTAGCCCCCGATTGATTGATTTTGGCTTACCTCTGGCTGATATCCAGACTGTATTAGGCACCTCTCCGGTACAACAGCGGCTTACCCCCCAGGCTGCCCTCCAGGGGCTGCCGCTGAATCGGCCAGCCACAGCCCACAAGTACACCGCCGGGCACCTGCTGTTGATTGCCGGGTCTCGCCAGTATACGGGGGCCGCTTTGTTGGCCGGGCTGGGGGCCGTCGCCAGCGGGGTGGGCATGCTCACCCTCGCTGTGCCAGAGTCGCTGCGGCTGTGGCTGGTGGGTCAGCTGCCGGGGGCATTGGTCGTAGGCTGCCCCGAGGGGGACGAGGGCGAAATCTCGGCCTTGCCAGAGGACATTCGCCTTGAGCACTACGATGCGATTGCCTGTGGCCCTGGGCTCACCCAGCAGGCAAAATCCGTCGTAGCCGCTGTTCTCGATAGCCATTGTCCCCTCGTGCTGGACGCCGATGGGCTCAACATTCTCGCCACGGGCTCATCCAACAGCACCTTAAAAAAACGCTCGGCCCCGACGGTGCTCACGCCCCATCCCGGCGAATTCAAACGATTGTTTCCTGAGATCGACTTGACTGATAAGGGAACCGCAGCCCAACAGGCCGCAAAGCAAAGCGGAGCAACCCTGGTTTTGAAAGGGGCGCGCAGTGCGATCGCATCGCCCCAGGGTCAGCTTTGGTTTAACCCGATCGGCACCCCTGCCCTGGCCCGAGGCGGCAGCGGCGATGTCCTCACCGGATTACTCAGCGGGATCGCTGCCCAAAAGCTCGTGGGCCAAAATCCCAAAGCATGGCCCCAAGCCATCCTCGACGCCACCCTAAGCAGCGTTTGGTGGCACAGCCAAACGGGAGTACAGTTGGCC
>JBCDDJ010000144.1:0-13665 GCA_039180385.1 Cyanobacteria bacterium P01_G01_bin.38
CAATCCCCAAGTGGCTCCCAATGCAGTGGTTCCCCCAAATTCTCTGATCGGGGATCACAGTCGAGCTTCCAGCGTTTCCTCAGAGACAACTGTCTCAGAACAGACTTCGACTGGGGAGGCTTCCCCTGAGCATGTCTCGTCTGGGAATTTTTCATATGGCACCTTCTCGGAGGCAGGGGCGTCGTCAGGTTCGTCTACGTCGTCGGTAACCCCGCGACCCGTGGCCCCAAGACCGATTGATATTCCTGAGATTCCCTCAGTGCAGCCTTCTACCTACCAGGCATCAGCCAACGGTCCCTACGGACATGCAGGGGTCCCCGATTTAAATGGGACACCCAGTGGCCTTACTAATGGCGCTAGCGGGGCTTTGACGGTCAATGGCTCCGCTAAGGTCTATGGCCGTGCTCAAGTTGATAACCTACTGTCTGCCTTATTCCCCCATCGCCAACCGCTGAATCCTACTCAGTCCGAGGAAGATTCTTAGAATGGGGATAGGTGATGGGTGAAAGCCCAGTCATTAAAGAAACCCGTCGTTAGAGCTATTGAAGCGTGGCGCTTCAGTCTAAAATCAAGACTCTAAAATCCAAAATCCAAAGTCCAACCCCCTCCCCAACCAGACCTTTCTAGTTGAAGTTGATACCCTAGAGTTACACCCAACGAGGCCCACTATGCCTGTCGAACCCCAATCGTTGTCCACTTCGGGATCTGGTTCATCTTCCCAACCGACCCGTCACTGGTTAAAGGATACGGCGCTGGGCATGGTCTCGACCACCAGTTTTCCGGCGATTATTGGGGTGGCTGACGCCATGATCAAATCGTCTAATGTCTTTTTGGTGGGCTATGAAAAAACTGGAGGGAGTCACTGTACGGCAATTGTGCGGGGCGGGGTGGCTGACGTGCGGATGGCCGTCCATGCAGGCGAAAAGACGGCTAAGCAGTTTGGTCAGTTTGTGTCGTCATCGATGATTCCACGTCCGCCCTCTAACCTCGAAGAGGTGCTGCCGATTTTGCCCCGCCTTGATGAGCTAGAGGGGGTGGGCGAAACCCACATGAGCAATGGGGCCATTGGTTTGCTCGAAACACGAGGCTTTCCGGCGATGGTGGGGGCCGCTGACGCGATGACCAAATCGGCTGACATTGAGCTACTCTCCCACGAGACCATCGGAGAAGGGCTGTGTACGATCATTGTGCAGGGGTCGCTGCCGAATGTTGCGATCGCAGTCGAAGCCGGTATGCACGAAGCCGAGCGCATTGGCGAACTCAATGCTGTGATGGTGATTCCTAGACCACTTAACGACCTTGAGCGCAGCCTGCCCAAGACCAAACACGTTGAGAAGCCCCAGGAAGTGCGCCTGCCGCTCAACCTCGAAGAACGTCAGAAAGAATTGGTCCCTGCCGAAGCCCCTGCCGTCGAGGTGCAAGAGCAAAAGAAAATTGCCCTGCCAGAGCTGTCCGAGCTACCCGGCACCCAAGAATAAACTAAGAAATGGAGAACGGCATTCTGAGGATGCTGACGCAGCCAAGAATGCGCGATCTCCGTGGGGGACGTATCCTTTGACGCCCTGGCTACCCTCGGGTTCCCTAAAGGGTAATGATAGAGCGCGCGCGACTGAGCTGTTTTACCCAGGGCAAACGCTGACTAGGGCTGATTTATGGCTTCTGGCAAAATAATCATGGCATCGCCAAAGGAGTAAAAACGGTAGGCCTGGTTGATCGCTTCTTCGTAAAGTTGCATTAAACGTTCGCGGCCAATCAGGGCGCTGACCAGCATTAGCAGACTAGAGCCCGGGAGATGAAAGTTGGTGATCAGCCCATCGACCACCTTCCATTCATATCCCGGATAGATAAACAGGTTGATATTGCCGGTGTAGGGTTGCACCAGGCCCAGTTGACTGGCGAGTCCTTCTAGGGTGCGCACGGTGGTAGTGCCGACGGCAATGACTCGACCCCCGCTGGCTTTAGTTTGAGTAATCAAATCGGCGGTGGCTTGAGAAACTTGGACCCACTCAGCGTGCATCGCATGGGTGGTGATGTCTTCGACCTCGACCGGGCGAAAAGTCCCCAGCCCCACATGGAGGGTGACAAAGGCCGTTTGCACTCCCCTGGCGTGGAGGTTCTTAAAGACCTGAGGAGTAAAGTGCAGTCCAGCGGTGGGGGCAGCGACGGCCCCTGGCTGCTCGGCATATACAGTTTGGTACTGGTCTGCGGTTGATTGAGACTGATTTATGTAGGGCGGCAGGGGGATCTCGCCGAGGTGAGCCAACAGCGTCTCAAAAGCCTCTCCGTTGGGGCTATGGAAACGCAGTCGGCGACCGCCAGTATTGCGATCGCACGCCTCCACCTCGGCAATTAATAAAGGCTTTTCAATATCAGGGCCAAAATAAATGCAGCTACCCGGCTTCAGCCGACGTCCGGGCTTAACCAAGGCCAACCAGACCCCATCTTCTTGGGGCTCCAGCAACAAAACTTCAATTTTTGCCCCACTTGGTTTCATGCCGTACAGACGAGCCGGAATCACGCGGGTATTATTCAAAATGAGCAAGTCACCTGGGTGCAGACAACCGGGCAGGTCTCTAAAATGGGAATGTTGATAGCTAGACGCAGAATTAACCACTAACAGCCGAGCACTATCCCTCGGAACGGCTGGGTTTTGGGCAATCAGTGCTTCAGGCAGGTCGTATTGATATGCCGAAAGCACATGATCCGAGTTAGACTGCTTAACAGCCGCCTGTTCTAGGTCAATTTTCTTCGAATTCACAGATTGAAGCTTCTGTTTAGCATCAGAAGGAGACATTCCAAAATTTTTCTGCACGGTAGGTCAAGTCGAAGGGTCTTCTTCAAATTTAGACAATTTTAAATTGAGACGATTTTAGACTGTATTACCCCTGCATTGGAAACATGGAATACATTTACTACCTAGCGAATGCCAGCCTCACGCTCCGAGTGGTGGAGCGTTTGTTAGGGATGTTGCAACTGCCGTTAGAGTTTATAACGGTGATCCACCGGATCGACGGCTGGATTGTCAGAGTCCGCCTGCACGAGAGTGTGGCTTGCCCTGCAGAACAAAATTTTCGCTCTTTCTTAAATGAAATTGGTATTCCCCACAGCCCTGGTTTTCGCGTGAGGATGGCGCTTTGGGGGCTGGAGACGGGGCAGTCGCCGGTTGATGTGATGCGACGCTACCAAATTGCCGTCGTGTCCCATGGCAAACCCGACCGCCAAGAAATCGAGCAGTTTCGTGAGCACTTTGTCACCGGATTGGGATATTGTCCGGAAACGTTAGCTTGAAAAGAGTCCGCAACGGAGAGTCCCTACCAAAGCGTCTTCAGCAAAGCGTCTTCAGCAAAGCGTCCTCAACATTGAAACGCATCAACAATATAGTCCTGCAGCGCAATCCATCGAGTATCCTCGGGCACCTGTATCTGTGTCTTTGCCGTTGGTAGTTTTTGTTTGTGGCAGCTCACCAGGGCAATATCAAACCGGCATGGGACCTTGGCATATCGAGGATGGCGAGCCAAAAATAGTCGCGCCGCTGTCCATAATTTCCTCTGCTTACTGGGCGTGACCGATAGCAGCCCATCTGCATCCCAGTTGCCCTGGCTGCGAGTCTTGACCTCTACAAAGGCGATCATTGGGCTACTGAGCCTGCCGCCTGCCTGCACGTTATAGCCTTTAGCAATTAAATCAAGCTCTCCCCAGCGGCTATGCCAGCGGCGATAAAGAATCTCCCACCCTTGCTGGGTTAGCCAGTCTTGTACCAGCTGCTCCCCATAGACGCCGAGATCGTGAATAGAATTATCTTGTATAGACATCGGATAGGCTGATTCGTTAGCCCCTAGGATGCCCAAATAGTCAAAAACTGATTGTCTGAAGATGGGTCAGACAGCTGAGCTTGCCTCTGGTGTTTGGTCAACCGTCCAGTTCTCCATAAAACTCGCCCACCCAGGGCAGGCCGATTAAGTCTTCAAAATCAACGTGCCGTTCTTTTTCAAGTTCGGTAATGCGTTTTTTCTCGGCGTAGATTTGTTTTTGATAGTAGGCCTGCTGCTCGGGGGCTTCGCTCAGGTCTGTTTCAGTCCATAGGCTGAGAAAATAGCGGTAGCGCTTTTCGCACATGGTTTTCTCCAAGCAGGCTACCGCCGCTCGAACAATCAGGGGAGCCCTCAGAATATCGCGCTTGGTTTTTTCGTCGAGGTAGAGCAAGTGGTGGACCTGGGAAAGGGGGCCGGTAGACTCGGAGGCGGTATTGCGCAGCAGTTCTAGTAAACTGCCCATCTCCTCGTTAGCTTCAAGCTGCTCTTGCCATTGCAGCATGATCCGCCAGAGGGCGCGGTGGTGCGAAAAGCTAAACTGCAAGTCGCGCTCCTCTAGGGCTTTGATAACCTCATCGCGATGCTTTGTCGCGTGGATATAGACCCGCAGTAAGGCCGCCTCTGCCCCTTCGAGGGAGCTAGTTTGAATGATTTTGGGTCTTGAGTCTGCAGACGTGCCCGGAGAGCGACGCTTACGACGGACCTGAGCTAAAAAATTCTCGGCCAGCAGAGGCACGAGGCGAGCATCCCCGTTGCTAAAAATTTCGGCGCAGTGGCGAATGTAGTGGGTGCGGGTGTCGGCGTTAGCAATGTCGCCGAGCAGATCCACCACCGCCTGCGACGCCTGTTGAAACTGATCGGCCTGCTTGAGGTCAAGATCTTTTAAGGTTTGAGTGATTTGCCAGTCGAGCCACAAGGGAGCGGCGTCGATTAGGGCGGCGTATTCTTCGGGGACGTGGGTTTGTAAAAAGTCGTCGGGGTCTTTGCCGTCGGGGATATTTAAGATCCTCAGCTGCACATCGCCCCGGTGGGCCATCGTGGCAACTTCGCCGATGGCGCGCTCGGCGGCCTTGACCCCGGCGGCATCGGCGTCAAAGTTAAAGACGATTTGCTTAGACTCGGTGTATCGCAGCAGCAGCTTGACCTGCCCGGCATTCAGGGCGGTGCCCAGCGACGCGACCGCATTGCGGATATCGGCGGCGTGCAGAGCGATCACATCAAAGTAGCCCTCGACCACAATGGCGCGGTCTTGCTTTGCGATCGCACCCTTGGCCTTATCCAGCCCATACAGCGTTTTACCTTTATCAAACAGCTCCGTATCCGGTGAGTTGAGATACTTCGGTTTGTCATCTCCCAGACTGCGCCCCCCAAAGCCAATAATCCGACCCTGGGCATCGTGGATCGGCACCATCACCCGATTGCGAAAGCGGTCATAATAGCCACTGCCCTGCTTTTTGGGGACGATCAGCCCGGCTTTCTCAACCAGCTCTACCGGGTAATGTTTTTGCTCTACCAGATAGCCATAGAGGGTTTGCCAGCCGTCTGGGGCATAGCCGATCTGAAAATGTTTGAGGGTTATATCACTGAGGCGACGGCCCTCGCGCAGGTAGGTCAGGGCCGCTTGTCCGTCTCGCTGAAAGAGGGCATGTTCATAAAACTTAGTGGTGACCGAGATAATCTCAAACAGCTGCTCCCGCAGGGTGACTTTGCGCTGAAATTCTTGATGTTGGGCGGGCTCCAATGTCTGGACCGGCACCTGATAGCGGCGGGCCAGATCGAGCACCACATCGCCAAACGAATGCTTACCCAACTCCATTAAGAACTTAAAAACGTTACCCCCCGCGCCGCAGCTAAAGCAGTAGTAAAACTGCTTGCTGGGGCTGACCGTAAAACTAGGCGATTTGTCATCGTGAAACGGACATAGCCCCGTGAAGTCTTTGCCCTGCTTTTTGAGCACCACATGCTCAGAGACCACATCGACAATATCGGCGCGCGATCGCACATCTTCGATAGTGTCAGGGTGCAGGCGGGGGGTACTCATGCAGTCGGCGCGCGGGAGAGGCTCAAAGCGTAAGCTCTATTGTAAGCGAGACCGCTCTAGATAGGCGTTCACTCATGAAGGCCCCCTGAGCGATGGGTGAAGGTTCTTGTCAGTGGGCATTGCCAAATAGTCTCAAGCAGGCTAACACGGGGGCAGTTATGTGATAAGAGAGTGCTTAGCATCTGTTATTGCAATGGCTCAGGAAAAAGGAGATGGTGATGGCTAAAGCCAGTGTAGGTAAATCTGAACAACTCGAGAAAGCATCAACCGTAGCGGCAACACCCGCAAAAGTAGCTGAGAACACGGCTGAGCCGACGGTCGATGCGCAATCGCTCGATAGCCTCTTTGGTGCGCTCAAAACCTTATTGACGACCGTAGATAAGCTGCAAAAAGCGCGACAGGAAGTGGGTGATATCAAGCCTTTGATGGTGCGGATGCTTGATGGGGAACTGCTGTCTGGGGAGGAACTTGATCAGCTCAAAGCAGGGGTGGGTAGCCTGTCTAAATTGGTGCGGGTCCATGGTGACTATCAGGTTGCCCTAGAGAAAGCCCAGCCTGCCCGCGATCTGTTGGATACGGTGCTTAAATGACCTGTCCGTAGTTCTGGGGTGCCGCCCTACCGCCATCGGCCCAGTGCTATCTGGTTTCGTCCTAGCGGATGTGAAAAAACTCCTGCGAACTTCAAGGCGTTCACAGGAGTTTTTGAAAAGTAACCAACAATACCCCCAGGGGAATTCGAATCCCCGTCGCCTCCGTGAAAGGGAGGTGTCCTAGGCCTCTAGACGATGGGGGCCTGGTAAGTTGGCCTTTATTAATATACCCACAGCGACGAATCGTTGTCAAACGTCAGGACCATCTTGGTTGAGCCTGGATGACTGATGGGTGAGCGGTTGCCAGGGCTTTTTGAAACCAGGCAATACGACTAACTCAGGCGGCTAGAATTGCGTAAGCGGATTAACTGGCGGCGCATCTCAGGAGAGGCCTCCATTTCTTTTAGTTTCTGAATATCGACTTGAGAGTCTAGGGCCTCTAAATATTCATCACTGCCGTAGGTAAAGGCATCTACCAGCGTCTCTATCAAAGCATCACGATTGCTCATCGTTAAGGCTTCTTCAATGATCCGAAACTTAAGACGCACCTCGCACTCATAAATCCCTACATTGTCGTCTGAGGAAGAAGATGACTTGATTGAATGTCCCATATCTTAAAAAGAGATAAGTCCCGAAATACAATCGAATTCCAACAGGCACTTTGTTTGATCGCTGCTTAGTATTTTGGAAAGCTCGACCTACTCATGAATGCCCTGTTGGCTAAGGAATATAACATTTGAAAAGTTTGATTTTGGGCTGTCGGCAGATACACTGATTACATCAAGACTTATTTATTCAAAGAGCTTTTAAGGTCACAAAACTGACGCGAAACAAGGTTTAAAAGAGTTGAGATTAATGTTTGTTTTAGAGTGCTTAGATAAAGACACTGAAGTTCTTGAAAATCTCCGGATGCTTGGATTTTTCCTCGAAAGCGTGTTGTTTTATCGAAAGGCCATTGCGAAATGGGTGGGTGAAATACCTCCTTGCCCCTCTCAACCGGGATCCTTAAGATTCTGAATTATCGAAAAACTTTATCAAGCCTTAATTAAACTCTAGGTCATCAAAAACTGCAACGGTGTCTCTAACCTTACAACTGAGGTGATTCTTATGGCTGTGGTAGGATGCTGCGGCCTGTATTTCTTTAAGTTGGATATGTTTGAGCTTTTTGCGAAGTCTATTGAATCCTTGTTAACATCCTCCAAAAACGACGTCCGTTTGGTGCTGCCAATGTAGTCTAACGATCTAAGTATCCGTAAATGACTCAGCATTCTGCATTAAATCGAACATGCTAGCTGTTAGGTTGGAGCTTGAGTATGTCGGGCTTTGTTGCAGGTTTGGGGCTGCGGCTTCAGAGTTTCAGGCTCTTGATGATAGCGCGTTAGATGGCAAAGACTCTGTAGAATGGGAAAATGGCTTAACGAGCCTGCACCACTCTTGGTAGCGTCAGTGAATCAGTTTTCTCCTGAAACCCCTGAAATAGAGCCTTTAAGTCGGACTCAGTTGCTGATTGCGATCGCGCTAACAGCGTTGGTCTTACTTGTGATTGCGCGGCTCTGGTTGCTGGTGGATACGGTTGTTCGGTTGCCCTTGGTGGTCACGGTGAGTGCATCTGGCTTGGGGCTGGCGATGGGCTTGGGGATTACGGCGGCGAGTGCGGTGCTGCATTCGGTATGGCCTGCCTACCGACGCAGTGCAGATTTTTATCTTGATTTTGTACTGAAACCCTTGGTGCTGTCCGATGTTGTTTGGCTTGGTCTATTGCCCGGGCTCAGCGAGGAGCTGCTGTTTCGGGGGGTGATGTTGCCGGCCCTGGGGCTAAATGTGATGGGGATTTTGGTCAGTAGCCTTTGTTTTGGGGTGCTGCATATGAGTGGTCTGCAGCAGTGGCCCTATGTAGTGTGGGCGACGATCATTGGGGGGCTATTAGGCAGCAGTGCTGTCATCACGGGTAATCTTTGGGTTCCTGTCTTAGCGCATATTACGGCTAATTTTGTCTCAAGCTTATTTTGGAAACTGCGGCGGGCAGACAGCGCAGCTTGATTGGGTGGGGATGCTTGCGCTCGGTGAGTTCGCTGCGCTGGTGAGTATCTCCATTCTCCCCTCTCCGCGTCAATCGCCCGCAGCAGGTCGGCTGCGGCATCGGTGGCTTGGCTGTCGACCCAGACTTTATGGGCAAAGGTGTCGACAGAGCAAACTATAGAGTTGGATGTGGCCAAGGTTTAGTTAAAAGAAACCCGAGGCGCAGTGGCGGCTTCTGGGAGCCGATCTTGCCAAAGCTCAGCTGACCCAAAGTTAAACGAGCTAGCCACAACGTTATTGGGAAACGCGTCGCGCTGCGTATTATAAGCTGTCACCGCATCGTTAAACCCCTGCTGGGCAAAGGCCAGTTCGTTTTCGGTTGAGCGCAGCTCCTCCAGGAGGGTGCTCATGGTCTCGTTAGCCTGCAGCTGTGGATAGGCTTTTGAGACCGCAAAGAGACGCTCTAATGCCCCGGTTAAGTTAGCCTCTGCAGCTGACATCATCTGCATTGCCTGGGGATTGCCTGGGGCAGAGGATGCCATCTCCATGGTGCTGATGGCCTGGTTCCGCGCTTCGATGACGGCGACCAAGGTTTCTCGTTCGTGCTGGAGGTAGCCCTTTGCGGTCTCTACCAGGTTAGGGATTAAATCGTATCGACGCTGTAGCTGTACGTCAATTTGAGCGTAAGCATTGCGATAGCGGGCCCTTAGGGTGATCATTCGATTGTAAATCTTCCAAACGAGCATCACCGTGAGCACGCCTATGGCAATGATCAGTAGGACTGTCACTCCCACAATTGTTGCTACCATACTGTTTCCTCAATCATTCCTTAACGTCTATTGCTTGAACGTTGGCCAATCATGGGTGGGGCCTCCATTGGGAAATGCCCTGTTGTCTAAACCCTTGGAGCTTAAACTGGGCTTAAACCATGAGTTGGGAGAGTGCCGTTCTAAGGGATACCTGAGGGATCCCTGACCGTGTCTTCTACCTATTCAGCGATGGTTTACGCTCTTCAGACCGGTTCAAGCACCTTTTCTCTCAAAATAAAGGGATATACGGTTGACTGAGCCAGTGGATTATAAACTTGGTCTTAGCTTAATAATCGATGACAAAGGACTCAAACTGATGGATGGATGGCTGCTCCTCAACTTTTACCCGCTCAACCTGGGCGGCGGGCGAGCCCTGATGAGCCCACTCGATCAGCTGCTGTAGCTGATGATCATCGCCGTTGGCTACAATCTCAACGGTGCCCTCGGGCCGATTTTTGACATAGCCGGTTAGCCCGATCTCGAGGGCTTTGAGGCGCGTATAGTAGCGAAACCCAACGCCCTGGACAAGGCCGAATACTGTGAGCTTAATACGGGGCATGGTTAAGTTTCACCGGTCATGGCGTTCATATCGGTCATGGCGTTTATCACAGTTTGCAAAACTTCGATGCCCGCGCCCGGTTTACAGCTATTTTCGGTGAGATGTCGCTTCCAGGCGCGGCTGCCGGGCTGTCCATGAAAAAGCTGGAGCATGTGTCGAGTGATGCTATGCAATTTGGTGCCGCGACTGGTCCAGTGGTCGATATAGGGCAGCATCGCCTTGACGATTTGATAGCGAGTGAGCGGCTCATGGTCCAGGCCAAACAGGTCGCGGTCAGCGGTGGCAAAGAGATAGGGGGTGTCGTAGGCGGCGCGACCAATCATCACCGCATCGACATGGGGTAACTGAGCACGGGCCTGCTCGAGGGTGATAAATCCGCCGTTAATCTCAATCCATAGATGGGGAAAGTCTTGCTTAAGACGATGGACATCGCCGTAGCGCAATGGCGGAATGGTGCGGTTGTCTTTGGGGCTGAGCCCTTGCAGCCAGGCTTTGCGAGCATGAACCGTAAACCGTCGGCAGCCGGTTTGGGCGACGGTGGTGACAAAGTGAGCCATGTCTTCGTAGCGATCGCAGTGATCAATGCCAATGCGATGCTTGACTGTGACGGGCAAGGTTGTCGCTGCCATCATGGCTGCTATACACTCGGCTACGCGCTCAGGTTGGGCCATCAAACAAGCCCCAAAATGACCTGCTTGCACGCGGTTGCTGGGGCAACCCACATTTAAGTTGATTTCGTCATAGCCAAAGTCCTCGGCAATGCGGGCGCACTGCGCCAGAGCTTGGGGGGAATCGCCCCCCACCTGTAGCACCAGCGGTTTTTCGTCTAGGGTAAACCCCAGCAGCTGCTCAAGATCGCCATGTAAAATCGCCTGAGCTGTCACCATCTCGGTATAGAGCAGTGTTTGCCGCGTGATCTGCCGCATAAAGTAGCGAAAATGCCGATCGGTGCGCTCCATCATCGGTGCCACACTTACCGGGCAGAACGGCTCTGGTCGAGGTTGCTGGGTCGTAGATGTTAGATGTTTGGAGATCGCTTGGGACATGCTGATCGAAGATGGGCAGAGGGGGTTTGAATAGGGCGTCTGATATTGTCAGGATTCATGATGAATAAGTCTTGTAGGACGATACGCAGTCATAAGTGCGTTTTCTATCATAAAAATATCGCTCGCTTTCCAATTGGGAACGTTAGCTCATATCGATTGAACACTGAAGTGAAAGGACTGAGCAATTATGTCACGGGTGCCGCTGCCAGGGGTTGAGTTAATTAAACAGTTTGAAGGGTCTCACCTTAAAGCTTATCCAGATCCCCTATCGGGGGGCAAACCTTATACCATCGGCTGGGGCAGCACGCGTCGAAAAGATGGCAGTCCCTTCAAGCTGGGGGAGGTGATTACCCAGGCTGAGGCAGACGATTTGCTTATGCACCAGGTCAAAAGTCAGTTTTTGCCACCCCTAGAGCGAATTCCGGCGTGGCCAGAGTTGAATGAAAATCAGCGGGGGGCTTTGCTCAGTTTTGCTTATAACTTGGGGGCTGCTTTCTACGGTTCGTCTGGATTTTCGACGATCTCTCGAGTATTGCGAGAGCGACGCTGGGATCAAATCGAAAGTGCTTTGTTGCTTTATCGTAATCCGGGCAGCAACGTTGAGGCGGGCCTGCGACGCAGACGCCAGGCCGAGGCTGATCTATTTAATACGCCGTCCGGACAGTTTCCGACGGTGCGAGTCAGTCAACCCAAGCAGTCTCCCTCCTTTGTGAGCAGCCCTCGACTGATTTATTTGATGACGCCGCCGATGATGGGCAATGACGTTTTAGAGGTCCAAAAGCTGCTGGTAAAGACGGGGGCAGGGATTACCCAAGACGGGGTGTTTGGTCCCCAGAGTAAGCGAGCGGTCGAGCGATTTCAAGCGGTGAATGGTCTTAAGGCCGATGGTATGGTGGGGCCGCAAACATTGAGGCTGCTTAAGACGCGGGTGCTTTATTACACCCATCCTCCGCTCACAGGAGAGGATGTGAGAGATCTGCAAAATGACCTGATTGAAAAAGGGGGTAAACTCTCCGCTGATGGTGTTTTTGGGCCGGGTACAAAGCGGGCTGTCGAAATATTTCAGACGCAGGTTGGCCTTAAAGCGGATGGGATTGTGGGGCCTAAGACTCGCCAAATCCTCAATGCTCGACCGCTTTACTTGACGACCCCCTATCTCAAAGGCCCCGATGTTGAATTGGTGCAACGTGCGATCGCATCCCTGGGTATCCCGCTCACCCTCGACGGTGTGTTTGGTCCCGGCACCCAGGTCGCGCTCGAAACCTTTCAACGGCGCTACGGCCTGCTAGCAGATGGGGTTATTGGTCCTAAGACACTGACGAAACTCATGAGCTTGCCACCGACCCCAGTGAGGTTTTGAAATCTGTTTGGCATGGGGCAATAATGGCAGCAGGGGAAGAAAGTTGTTAGGCTCAAACTATGCCGTCTCACCTTTTGAATTGACCTATGTTTTTCCCTTTCTACATGATGTGCTGTGGCTCTAAGCAGACCGCTCGAAAAACCTATCAAGAGCACAAACTAGAGTACCTAAAATCAGTTAAAGATAGTCTAGAAACCCATTTGGCATCGGTCAATGCTGCCATTGTGACCATCGAAGGTCAACTCCAGCAATCGGTCCCCTCGACGACGGAATAGTGTTGAGCTTGTCAGTTATCCAAAATTCCTAATCTCTAGCGAAGCAAAGCGGATCGCTCCATGCCCCTTGGGCTATAAATCTAAAATCAAAGCGCGGCCAGCGCTTTAGTATCCTGAGAGGCTTCTGAAGTCTCTAGCCGCGCTTTTGCCCGCTGGGGTTGACCCCACAAAACTTGTTCGTGTTTATAGATCACCATGCCAGGGCGTTCGCCTTTTGGTTTGTAGACGTGCTTAGGCTGGGTATAAACCACGGGCACCTGATCAGACTGTCGGGCGCGGCTAAAGTAGGCGGCGACATCGGCGGCACAGGCGAGATCGGTGTCACTGGCCACTTCACCTGCGTCGAGTCTTAATAGCACATGGGAGCCAGGGATCTCTTGGGTGTGCAGCCAGAGGTCGTAGTCGGTAGCTACCTTAAAGGTGAGATAGTCGTTTTGATTGTTGTTACGGCCTACGATTAGCTCTCGACCGTCTGGAGTAGTCAATCGATGAAAGTTCGGGATCACCTTTGCTTTGGGCTGTTGATAAGGATCGCTCATATACCCCTGTTGGATCAGCTCCTCGCGAATATCTTGGAGGGCATCCAGGTCAGCGGGTTGGATATAGTCGGTGAGCTGCAGTAAGGCGGCTTCGACCTGCTCCAGATAGCGTATTTCAGCGTTGACGGCCTCTAGCAGCGGCATGACTGCATCGCGGGTACGCTTCAGTTTTTGGTGACGCTTATAGAGGGTCTGGGCATTTTGAACGGCGTTTTTTTCGGGGTTGAGTGCGATCACAACCGGTTTTCCGGTTTCAAAGTCGGCTAGCTCCAGGCTACGTAGCCCTGGCCGCCATTGGTGTAAGTGAGCCATCAAGAGATCGGCCTGGGCGCGGGCGTCATTGGCCTGATCCGATTGGGTTAGGCGCTTATTGAAGGTTTCGGCTTTTTGGTTGAGCTTTGTCAGCCGAGTCTTGAGCTTTTGGCTGAGCTGGTGGTGGAGTTGGGCAAAGACCTGTTGGTTGAGCTGGTCACGGTAGTATCGGTCTAGCAGTGATTGCACATCCGGGGTGGGCTCAAAGTTTCCCAGACCCAAGACGGTGTAGCCGCCGGTTTCTAACCGACCCGGTTGGAAGTCTGCTATGTCTAATTGGGTTAGCCACCGTTGCCACTGGTC
>JBCDDJ010000145.1:0-13655 GCA_039180385.1 Cyanobacteria bacterium P01_G01_bin.38
GTGCTTGCAGGTTTGCCGCTTTCGCAACCACCTGTGGACGATCGCCCTCGTCAGGCGCAGGCTTAAATTTCAGTTCCCAGGGCTGGTCGATCGCCGCGCCAGATACGACTCGCTCAGAGGACAGCACCCGGCTGCTGCCGCTAGGGTTAGCCACTGGTACCTTGTTGGCGTAGGTCACCGTCGCTGTTACCCGCTTAATCGTGTTTTGGACGCTAGCGACTTCTGCTTGGCTATGAGCCGTGCGATCGACAATCAAGTTGCCCTGAGCATCCTTGGCATTCCACAGAGCATCGTCCTCTAGCTCAGCAATTTGCTGATGCGCCTCCTGGTTGGGGAAAATCACCACCTGTTCATTTTCCGCCATTTCGCTAGTGCGAATCTTGAGGCCCGGTGTGTTGAGGCCATCAGCCTCAGAGGTAATCATGATGAAATTGAGTTCATTAGGCGTGAGCGTGACCGATCGCGCCTCGTCGATCTTATAGGTAGTGCCCTCGACTTCAACCGTAGTCAGATCGGTCGCTGAAACTTCCACCGCACCCGCGCCCGGCTCAAACCGCAGGGTAGTGCGATAGGCCGAAAACTCTTCGAGGTCATTCCCCACCAGGCGATAGTCTTGGCTCAGCTTGGTCGTGTAAGAGACGAAAACATCTTCAGGGGCGATCGTCTGAAAGATTTTGATGGAGGAAATTGCATCGTTGCCGACCTGACTTTCTCCCAAATCAGGCACATTTTCGATGATATCTTCAATCTCTTCTTCGCGCTTATCGTTTGCGACTCGATAGTTGGAATGCTTAAACAATGTCACCCCCGTATCTGGCCCTAGGCGAATGGAGGACGTTTGGTCGTTTAAACCGTGAAAGTCTGTGAAGTGCGTATGGTTGCCGGCGACATCGTGTTTACTGTCCGACAGAATCCAGGTTCGCCCCCAATAGGCGATGTTCTCATAAAGAGCCACCTCTCCTGGGGCCAGCTCACCAACCTGTCCTTCGTGGTCTGCCATTTTGGCCGCGCGGAAGAAAATGGCCCGATCATCACGAGTCGACGTCCAGCTAAACGTGTTGTTGGGATTGAGTTTTAGCCATTGATTACCCGATGGATCGACCACCGAGAAAGCATCTGGGTGGCTTTCGGAATCGTCAACCAGCAGCACAGCAGCCTTATCATCAATCTGCAAAGTGCGATCGCTCACGGGCATCAGCTGAGGGCGATCGTGATTGGGGTGGTCACGAAAGATAAACAGCTCTTCTGCGGAGCGACGCGATGCGGTCGCGAGGGTATCGTCCCGTTGGCTCAAGTACTGACCGTTGGGTGCTTTGATTACCCGCTTGCCGGTAAACGGCTCGCCGACTGTAGACCGGATCTGAATCGATTGTGGAAAGGCCCCCAGTCGTGAGAGTCGGATGTCTGGAATATCGGCAGAGAGCTTTTGCCTCACGCCCCCAAAATTGGCCCCTTTGTATAGCCTTGCGCCCGTACCGGCTCCCAGTCGCAATTTCTGAAATCGGGGCGAAAAGCGTGAGAGATCTTTTACATCCTGCGTGAGCACCACGGCGGCCCCATCGGTCGCGACCAGCTCGATTTCTCCAGCGCTCAAAGGTCGGTTGACGGGCGGGATCAGACTTTGGATTTGTGCGGCACTGAGGGCAGTGTGATAGATCCGCAGGTCTTCGTAATGGGCTTTTGGCGTGTGCCGGGTGTAATGGCCTAGCTTCACATCAACGGCCCGATTGATATTAGCGACCCCAGTTGTGGAGGCCCCTTCCGCCACAAGCGTGCCGTCGAGGTATACCTTAACTGTGCGACCTTCTCTCACCAAGGCAATGTGATGCCATTGCTTATCGGATAAGTTCGACAAGCGAGGTGTTTTGGTGTTTGCGTGGTGCTTGCCTTTGCTGTTTTCGTCGACTGCAAAGGTCAATCTTCTGCCTTTGTCCTGAAGCCGCAGCGAAAACCAATTTCCATGTCCACTCATCGAGCGAGTACCGATGATATCCAGGTCGTTCTGGTCATGGATGCCCATGATTTTGATGCCAAACGCCACGGTGAAATCGCTAGTACCGAACTGACCCACCTCAGGGCCAAAAACAAGCCGCGACTCCCTGGAAGGAAATCTAACGGCAGCTCCAATCCGACCATGCCCGTCCCACGCGATACTACGATGCAATCGACCTTCGACGCTGCCTATCGTATCTCGTGCGATATTTCCTTCTTTTTCCGAAAATTGCCAGTGATATTTAGGTTGAACTGCCATGAGATTTCTCCTGGTGTGAAATACTGCTACTTAAAAAAGAGCAGCGAGCACTTCATAGTCATCTAGACTAATCAGATAGCTACGCTGAGGAAGACGTACATTTACGGCGTATGAATTCCAGAAGTTATGTGCTTATGCACGCTTTTGATGTCGGGAAACCCAACCATTGGCATGGGGAGTCAATCATTTTTCATTCACCCCTACAAAACGCCATGAGCAAACGTTAGCCCTGGATCGGGAATAAAGTGAGAAGTGCCGGAGCAAACGTGATAGAAGACATTTGCTTACAGCAATGGGGAGCGCTTCAGAGCTTCGTCGGCGTTTCGGGCTGCGCCGCTAGACTCATCACTTTTGGCATTATCTGGAATTGTTTGTGGTATGGCGATTGCGATCGCCCTTGCCTCATAGCTGAGAAAATAGAACTTTGAGCGGCAGGGTGCCTCAACAGTCTCGTCTAACCAAGCTGAGGGCATCGACAATATTTGCCTTCTGAAAACAGGCAAATATTGTCGAAAAGATTGATAGTAGTCTTTTCTAGATTCTTCTAATAAGACGTGTAGCGTCGCAATCGGCTGCGAGCGATGATTAACCCGTAGATCCCAATGGGGATAGGTGTCTCTGCCCACAATGTATAGAGCAGCGGACTGTTTACCCCGTTTGTCACCACCAGCAGCATCCCCCGCCTCTAAAGCCAGCATCAATCTGTTCTCCAGATCGAGAGAGTCTGCCTGCTGGTAAGCCTGAGCCATAGCCAGGACGGTGGCTTCACTCACTAGCATATTTCCCGCGACCGAACATCCTGGAAGGTGCGATGACCTACCCAGCCAATGCAGTCTCGCCCAGTCCAAGCAGCCGTTTGACCTAACGGTTGACCAGGTGCAGCTGACGCTGGTCTCGGTCTGGGTCATCCTGGATAAGCGCTGGAGCACCCTCTCGGGTGCCAGGTGAGGGCGGTGCTCTAGCCAATGAAGCCCTCGAACACCTAAAAGGGGATTAGTTTGGGCCCCTGGGCTGCGATCGCACCCACCCCGGCCCTAGCATGGGGCACCAAGGCCCCGACGGCTAAATGTTTAGTGGCAACGGCCACCCCGGTCATGCCGGTTACGTGATCCCAGGCGACAATGGAAAGAGTCATAACGTTAAACGCTTTTTTGTTAAAAATTGACTCAGCAATTGTAGGGATTACATAACATTAGACAGAGTCTAAGCATTGAATTGTTATCTGTGTAACGCAATCGCAGACTTTTGCCGTTATGCCCATCTATCAAGGATTCTGACAGGTTCACCCTGGGGCAGAACCGGGAGTCAGCCTCAATATATTTTCGACGGTAACCCGCTCAAATTGCCAGAGAACGGGCTCATAGGCTGGGCTGGGAGGTGGCAGCAGCAGCATAGACGGTCGGTCGGACGTTAGGCAAAAGCTTGATAACGTTACAAGTGCCGATCAAAAAAATCGATTGATATAACGGTTATCTATCTTTATCGGTGATACTCCCCAGGTGTTCATCTTTGATACCAGCTCGAGCCCTAGCCAATAGCGACTATTACGTTCGATAAGGGATGAGCTATTCGCTTTTGGCCAATTGAGATATCGAGTGTGCCACTTATCGTTTTGAAATATCGGGATTCAACACGAAGACTAAGAATAGGTTAAGAAGTGATTAGCCTTAGATTAAGAAGTGATTATCTTTAGGTTAAGAGTACCGGTCAGTCTTGACTACAAGACGCGATTCCCAGGAAAACCTCCATAACTCTATTCTGTAGAGCTGATGACGACTAAATTAAACAATTTTTCCTTGGCCTAGCCCCAGGCATTGACTATGAGTAAAAACCACCAAAAATCCATCTCAATTATCATGCTATACGGGGTTTCTCTATGTTTTCTCTTTGTAGTTGCCTTGATACCTTTATTTAGCCCCGAAATAACGCATAAAATTTTGGTAAGGGATCCGATAGCTACATTTAATGGACACCAGCTCACAGGTGTCGTATCAAATATCGGCATTCTAGCTTGGACAATTGCAGTGACCGTTTGTTTTTTCTCCTGCGCGATCTGCCTCCAAAGTAATTACTCCACTGTTTTAGTGCGTTTCTTTGGGATGTCTGGCATATTCACGTTGGTGCTGTTATTAGACGACCTTTTCATGCTGCATGAAGATCATTCTGATTTCAACATCCCTGACGAAATATTATTCACGTCTTATCTAATTTTTTTATTGCTTTACATTCAGGGGTTTCGAAAACTTTTATTTCAGAAAACCTCTATCTTATTTTTGCTGTCATTATTTTGCTTTTCTGTTTCGCTATTCATGGACCTCGTTCTGTCTGAATCTTCCATTGTGAGTAGAAGTGAGTTTGTGAAATATTTTCTAGAAGACGCTTTTAAGTTTTTAGGTATCATGAGCTGGACTGGATTTTTAGTCGACATCAGTTTTCGAAAACTCATGGCCTTGTTTCACCACAAAAGTCCGCGTGAATTTCCGCGTGAATTATAGATAGGTGTGGTGATGTCTGTACAGTAGGACGAGCCTCAACGCGGGTTTGCCCCCTCTAACGCCCCTTCATTTCTAACGCCCCTTTATTAGGGAAGCTACTCTTCAAGGGTCAACTCACGAACCAGCGAAATGGGAATATCCGGCTGACTCAAGGTCGCGGCATAGGACGGCTCTAAATACTGACGGTAGTCCTCTGCTGCTGCCAGATGGGTTTTGAAAAAGGCCAAGCTCATTGCCTTGACATAGCGCTGAGCTAACTCAGGGTTCGGTCCAATAGCCCGCTCGGGCACCGCCACGGCCTCAACAGCCTGTGGGTCAAAAATGGTCGAAAAGTGAGTCCCCCCCTCCATTATCATGAGATAGCGCTCGGGCGAGGTCAGCCAGGAAAAGGGCCGAATTTGCTCGGCCAACGCTGGGGTGACCGTATCAGCGCTGGCTGAGATCAGCATCGTCGGGACGGTGATATTGGCCATCCCCTCGGGGCCAAAGATGGCGCTACTAAATGGGTTGATTGCGATCGCAGCCCGTACCCGCTCGTCACCCAACGGCGGCAAGGGCTGTGGCAGCGACGGCACCAAACATTGCAACAACAGCGACAGATTTAGCTGAGCTATCTGGGGTGGGCAACTCTCTCCTAGGCGATCTAGATCAACCGCCGCCCCCGCCAGCGCCAGAGACGTATAGGCCCCAAAGGATTGCCCCAAAGCCCCTACCCGCTGAAAATCAACCCGATTTCGCAGGGTCGGATCGCGCTGGGCCATGGCTTCTAATTGATCTAACAACTGTTGGATATTAACCGGGCGATCAATCATTTCCTCGGGTTTAATCGCCTCGCGGGCCTGGCCGCTCAGCAGATCGGTGAGTTGCGATTCGCTGCTGCCCCGATGCTCGACAACGACCACAGCAAACCCATGGGAGGCAAGATGCTCAGCCAAATAGGCTAGCGTCGCACGATTGCCTCCCACGCCGTGGGAGATCACCACCAGAGGAAGGTTTTGGCCTTCGGGCAAATAGAGATCGGTGGGTAATAGGGCTTGATTAAAGACTTGCTTATCCCAACGGGCTGGCCCCGCAGACGCCAGGGTACTTTGAGACGTTAAGGAGCGCTCACCGATGGGGCCCGTTACTGATTGGGTAAACTGTTCACGGATTTGGGCCGTGGCCTCTCGGGTTTGGTTGATTTCTGCGATCGCAGCCCGCGCCACCCGCGCAAACCGCCCCAAATCAACCCGCACCCCTGGGGTCGCGAAATGCTTGAGCACATTCAACACATTCAGCCCCCCATCGGGGTCAGCCGCCGCCACAATCACTGCCCCTCGGATCGCCAACGCCCCATTCTGCCGTCCTGCGGTTTGAACCACCTCCCCCAACCCGGCTAAGATCGCTTCCCCTTGGGGCGTGTAGAGAAACTGGGAAACCGCTACCACGTCTAAATCAGCGCTCACCAATAGCCCATTGCGAAGCTGATCAAGCTGCTCGGGTGTCAGATACCGGCTATAGCCCTCCAGCTCTTCGGTCAGCTCACCGGTCTCGGCATAGGTCGCTAGCGACTCGACAGTGATATAGCGACCTATCGGACCATAGTTGGCATAAACCCGCTCAGCGCTAACGCCAGGCAACGCAATCAAGACAGCATGGACCAGACTCGCCCCTAACGCAATCGCTAAAAATCTGAAGCCGCGAGTCCTTGCTGTGTAAGGCATGGATAACCCTGAGATTTTGAGGATAAACGTTTCTACCTACACTTTAAGACCGGGAGCTAAGAATTGGGTCGATCAAGGGACAATCACACTCACCCAGCAGCTCAAGATTTTCAACCCATCTGAAATCTCTGGATGAGCAAGCACACCCGCCTCTCGTCAGGGGATGTCCAATGCTAATGTTCAGTTACTTTTAGGGATTGGTATCTTGACATGCACTTACATAAGATCACTATGGCAAAATAGCGTTACTAAATGCATGTACATTCATCAACGCTTCGAGATGTTTGTTTAAATTTCTTAAACTCTCTAGCGGAAGTCTAAAGGAAAAGCAGCGATCCCCGCCAGACCGAATAAATCTGTTCTAAATCAAGTAAAGAGAATCCCATTCTTGTGGCTGGGGCTCCATGTACTCATTTGAAGAAACCTTTTTAGCTTATGGCTCCGCTAAAAGTTGCAATCAACGGCTTTGGGCGTATTGGGCGTTTGATGCTCCGTGCGGCTAGTAATAATTCGAATATTGAATTTGTGGGCATTAATGATTTAGTCCCACCCAAAAATTTAGCCTTCTTGATGAAATACGACTCCACCCACGGTCGCTTTACGGGCAAGGTGGAGGCCCAAGACAACGGGATTGTGGTCAATGATAAGTTTATCCCCTGTTTTTCCATTAGAAATCCAGCTGAGCTGCCTTGGCAAGAGATTGGGGTAGACTACGTGATCGAAGCCACTGGGTTGTTTACCACCTACGAGGGTGCCGAAAACCACCTCAAGGCTGGGGCCAAGCGGGTGATTCTCTCAGCCCCTACCAAGAGCCCTGAGCAGGTTCCTACCTTTTTAGTCGGAGTTAATCACGAGAAATTTAATCCGGAGCGCGATCGCATCGTCTCTAACGCCAGCTGCACCACCAACTGTCTGGCCCCCATCGCCAAAGTCATTAACGATAACTTTGGCCTGACAGAGGGCTTAATGACGACGGTCCATGCCTCTACAGCTACCCAAGCCACCGTCGATGGCCCCAGCAAGAAAGACCCCCGCAGCGGTCGCGGCGCAGGCCAAAATATTATCCCAGCTTCAACGGGCGCAGCCAAAGCGGTCACCCAGGTACTCCCTGAGCTTGCTGGCAAACTGACCGGCATGGCCTTCCGCGTCCCTACACCAGATGTGTCAGTGGTAGACCTCACCTTCCGCACTGAGAAAGCCACCAGCTACGGTGAAATCTGCAAAGTCATGGAAGCAGCCTCTCAGAACGGACTGAGAGGTGTGCTGGGCTATACCGATGAGCCGGTGGTGTCATCCGACTTTGTCAGCGACCCCCGCTCTAGCATCTTTGATGCAGGGGCAGGCATTGAGCTAAATCCCCATTTCTTTAAGATCGTGTCGTGGTATGACAACGAATGGGGTTATTCCAATCGACTGGTCGATTTGATGCTGTATATGGCCCAAACCGAAGGCATCTTGCAAGGTATTCGGATTCCGGCGATGGTTGAGATGTAATTAAACCCTGACCATATCCAACTCTTTTGATTTGTCCAACTTCTCCTCTTACCCTCGCTTTACTAAAAGCGGGGGCTTTTTCATGCAGACTCTGCAAAGACTTTAAGCTGACTCCGTAATTTCTCAGAGAATTTTGGGGGATTGCTTATGGGAATCGCTCACCCCTAGAGTATGTTCGATCTAATTGAAATGAACTATGGGTCGCCGCCAATCAGCCTGAATCTATGCTGTTTAATTCCTATCCATTCCTATTTATTTTTTTACCGCTGACGCTGCTGGCTTTTTTTGGGCTAGCTCAGCTGCGGTTGCCCCGGCTGTCAATGGTGGCCCTGACAACCGCATCGTTTATTTTCTACGCCTATTGGAATCCGCCCTATCTTTTGCTGCTGGGGTTTTCGATTTTTATTAACTATATGCTGGGGGCTGTTCTCTCTAGCGAAGTCTATCTAAAACCTTTCAAAAAAGGTGTCTTAGTAACCGGGATTGGCTTTAACCTGGCCCTGATCGGGTATTACAAATACGCAGCCTTTTTACTATCGAGCCTGCTGCCCGACTCGATCTTTCAGGCGATCAATACAAACCTGGCCATTGACAGCATTTTTTTGCCCCTGGGGATTTCCTTTTTTACCTTCCAGCAGATTACCTATCTGGCCGATGCCTATCAGGGCAAAGCCAAAGCCTATGGGCTGCTCGACTATAGCCTGTTTGTCAGCTTTTTCCCGCAGCTGATTGCTGGGCCGATTGTGCATCACAGCGAGGTGATTCCACAATTTGAGAATCTGAAAACCTTTTTCTTTAACCATCGCAACTTTGCCCTCGGCATTGTCACCTTTGTGCTGGGGCTATCCAAAAAGCTGCTGATCGCCGATAACCTCTCCCCCTGGGCCAATCTGGTATTTGATAACGCTAGTGATGTACAGTTCATCGAAGCCTGGGTGGGGGCACTCAGCTATACCCTCCAGCTCTATTTTGATTTCTCGGGTTACTCAGACATGGCGATTGGGCTGGCACTGATGTTTAATATTCGCCTGCCGATTAACTTCAATTCGCCCTATAAAGCCACCTCGATCACCGATTTTTGGCGACGGTGGCACATCACCCTGTCAAATTTTTTACGCGACTATCTCTACATTCCCCTCGGGGGTAGCCGTCAGGGCGACGCTCGGCGCTATGGCAACCTGATGGTGACGATGCTCCTAGGCGGCCTCTGGCATGGGGCCGGGTGGACTTTTGTGCTGTGGGGTGGTCTGCATGGGTTTTATCTGTCGATCAATCACTTTTGGCGAAAGTGGGCGGTAGGGCTAACGCTGCCGCGTATAGTCGGTTGGCTGCTCACCTTCGGGGCGGTGGTGGCAGGCTGGGTGCTGTTTCGAGCGGCCACGTTTGCAGACGCGACCCATTTGCTACAGACGATGGTTGGGTTAAATGGTTTGGTCGTGCCAGGGGAGGCCGGAGGAAAGCTAGCGGTGCTGACCAAATCGGGGCTAACGCTTCAACCGTGGGGACAACTCGCCTATCTGCCAGAACTGCACAACAGTAAGGTATTGCCCATCGGAGCGCTGATTGGCCTCATCGGCGTGTGTGTAAAGCTACCCAATACCCAGCAGCTTGTGGCCGGGCTGCGGCCCCGCTGGTATTGGGCCATGGGGCTGGGGGGGGTGAGCACGCTGTGTTTGCTCTCCCTAAATCGGGTGTCTGAGTTTCTTTATTTTCAGTTTTAAGGTCACACCACAATGGATTCTAAGGATACCCATTATTCGTTCTAAGACGTATGTTTCCCCTTTTGGCAAGGGGAGATTAAGGGGGTGAATCAGGATGTGTGCTACCCAGGCAAGATCTGTATGCACGTTACCTTATGTGCTTTGAGAACCGTTTCCGTGTGAATCAGTCATTTTGTGTGAGTCAGTCATTTTAGAGACTATGCAAACAGTTAAAACAGCTCAAACTTCGACACAAACCAAAACGACCAAGGTCATCACTCGCCGCGGCTATCGTGCGTTTAACCGGATTTGGGTGGCCGCCACAGTACTACCTATGTTGGCGGTTGGTGGTTTGAACTGGCTAATTGACCCCTACGACATCTATGTCGGCCCCGAGATAGTCGGCTTCAACCACTTGAAAACCAGCTCCAATGAGAACGATCGACTGCACAAGGCGGCGGCGGTCATGCACCAAAAACCCCAGGCAATTGTGCTGGGCTCGTCGCGTACCAAGCAGGGTATTAACCCCGCATTTGAGGCTATGCCTGAGGGGGCTTATAATCTGGCCTTGAATGGCATGGGGCTGTATGAAATGCGGTGGTATTTTGAGTATGCACTAGCAACCAACCCCAATCCCAAGCTGGTCGTCATCGGCCTCGATTTCTTTATGTTCAACACCACTGTTGAGCCCGCCCCCACTTTTGACAACGCCCGCCTGGAGCATCGCAGCTTACCCCTTGTCGATCGGCTGAATACAACTCTCTCACTCCAGGTGATTAGCAAAAGTTGGCAAACAGTTCAAACCAGTCGGCAACAACCTGAACAATCTGGCCCAGCAGAGAATGGATTTGCCCCTAACCGCCACAGCCAGGACGGCAAAACCCAATGGCGGTTTGAATATGCCATCAACGATTACCTGGATAACCATGACACCTATGAGTTGTCGCCCCAGGCTATCGAAGACTTTCGCCATATCATCGAAACCTGCCAGGCGCAGGGAATTCTCTACGTTGTTTTTATCTCACCTTCCCACGCAGTCCAGTGGGAAACTATCCGCGCCACTGGCCACTGGGAGACCTTTGAAGATTGGAAACGAGACCTTGTAGACATTACCCCTGTGTGGGATTTTTCAGGCTATAACAGCGTCACCACCGAGCCTATGCAGAGTGTGATGACAAACTACACCGATAGCTCACACTACACTGAGCCCGTGGGCAACTGGGTCTTGCAGCGTATTTTAGAAGCTGAGAACAGCAACGCCCCCACTGACTTTGGCACCCGCATCACCCCAGACACCGTTGAGGCCCACATTGAGCAAATCCGCATCGATCGTGAGCGATGGCAGGCTCAGCACCCTGACGAAGCCAATCTGGTGCAAGAAACCTACGATCGCTATACAGATTAAGTTGACGGGAACCTCCTCAGCTCACTCACCAATTTGCACGATATGCACGTCACTCCAAAGTCTTACTGTCCCAAATTCGCCACGAACTTCTACACATCCGCCATCCATGAATTCAAGGCTGTCAATATTTCCGTAATCAATAGAACCTTCTGGATCGAGTGTTTTTTTGCTTGTTCCATTGAAAGGAAACCACTAAGATTGCGCGGTTTCGGAAAAATCAGCTGACCGCGTTTGTAACACGTGTAATGCCCAGAATTAGGGGTTTCATAGTCTGGATGGCTAGGCCAAAGACTAACTTCAAGCTCGATTGAAAAAGACTTTTCAGAGTGTTGCCAAGCAATCACCCAACTATCTTCGAGAGCGATGCCCTTAAATAACTCTAGATCTCGCCAATTAGGCATTCTTCACAAGATCAATTTCGTCGTAAAAATCCGCGATCTGGCTGCGAAATTTAATAGCGCTAAAAGCTAGCGTAGCCGTTGGCGAGTCGTATTCTGACAATAGCCATTGATGAGCCCCTGTTTTTACATAATGCTCAACATGGATGCGATATTGATCGATCAAAAGATATTCCTGGAAACCAGGAATGGTTCGATAGGCGGCAAACTTTTCTCCCCGATCATAGTTTTGGGTCGATTTAGATAGCACTTCAGCAATAAAGCAGGGGTTCACAACCGTATCACTGCCCCCTGTCTGAAGCTCTATTGGTTTTGGCAATACCATGACATCAGGATACGTATACAGGCTGACAGTGGGTATCCAGAGCCGCTGATCAACATAGAAAGTCCGGTATGCTTGTCCCTTGAGCGCGGTCTTCAGCAGAATATAAAGGTTTCCTGCAATGTCATTGTAGTTAGGGGTCCCCCCTGTCATTGGGATGATTTCTCCATTCCGATATTCGCTGCGGGTTTCTGCACCGAGTTCAAGGTTGAGATATTCTTCGGTCGTATAGTTCGTTCTCTGAGCTTGAGCAATCATGATAGGTTTACCCTCCCCAGTGTCAAGCTATGCAAATAGCAGGGCCATCAGCGTTGCTACACCGACGATCACCATCAGCCCTGCTGGCATAAACTTTTTGGTTTTGAGCAGTCGCGTCACAAATACAATTACCAATACCAGCGATACGACAATAGCCAGCCAGCGGGCCATCAGCACTACTGCAAGCAATAGCAGCAAGCCGCTAACAATGCCAGAAATTAGTGATACCTTGCTACCCGCTTGGCGATAGCCGATAATGCCCCCGACGATGGAAAGGACACCGTATATTAAGGCAAAAATTAGGCCAGGACCCATGGTTGTCTACTCCAAATCGCGTGGGGTTAGCTGCTAACAGTCTACTCACAATAGACAATAGGTTTAGGCTAACAGGTGATAGGGCATTCGCAACCATATGAGTGGACTGGCAGCAAAAGCAATTTCTGTGATTCTAGGGTATCGGCAGCAGGCGGCCTCGCTGCTGCTGTTTCGATCGGTGCTGGCGGATGAGGTGGGGCAATCTTTTTTAAAGGTGCTGACGATTTTATGTGATCGCAACGCCCCCGAAGCTTGCCTACCGCTCTATAGCGACTGGTTTCAAGCCATGGCAAAAACCAACCGTAGCTGGCAACGGCATCTGGTTGAGCGCATCCTCACAGACGAGAATCCTTTCTCTCAGCAGGCCCAGCGCCTGCCTATGCAAGAGCTGCCAACTCAGCTTGCGATCGCAGCCCGCCACGATCTACAGATTTTGCAAAAGCTTTATCAGTTTGACCCCGAGCAGCTCAGTCAGTGGGTCCAAACGGTATGCCAACTGCCTCAATCTCCGGTCGTGTGGGATCTCCCTAAAGCCCCTTTGCCGGTCAGTTTTCCCACCCTCCCTGATTGGGCTGAGGGCCTTGCGGAGCTAGCTTACTATTACCAAACCCATGGCGCAGGGCAATTTGGCCAATTCCACGCGTTTCGCTGGCAGCAAGGCACTCTGGTCGGGATCGCCCACCCTGACCCCGTGCGCCTCGACCAGCTAGCGGGGTACGACGACCCCAAAGCCAAATTGATCCAAAATACTGAATTTTTGCTGGCGGACTACAGTGCCCTCAACGTGCTGCTCTATGGCAGTCGCGGCTCGGGTAAATCATCGCTGGTCAAAGCTCTGGTCAATCAGTATGGCCCCAAAGGGTTACGGCTGATTGAAGTCTCTAAGGCGAATCTGAAGGATTTGCCCGAGATTGTAGAGCAGCTGCGATCTCAACCCCAAAAGTTCATCCTTTTCGTCGATGACCTCTCCTTTGAAGAAGACGATGAAGCTTTTAAAGCCCTCAAAGTCGTCCTCGAAGGCAGCGTCACCGAGCGCCCCAAAAACGTCGTGGTTTATGCCACCTCCAACCGCCGCCACCTGATCCGCGAGTTTTTTGCCGACCGACCCCGACCGAGTGATGCCGACGAAATCCAATCGTGGGATACGGTCCAAGAAAAACTCTCCTTTAGCGATCGATTTGGCCTCACCCTCACCTTTGAGCCCGCCGACCAGCCCACCTATTTGCAAATTGTCAAACACCTCGTCGTAGAAGCCGGGATTGTCTTAGATACCGACGACCTGGAATTTCGCGCCAAGCAGTGGGCTACCCGACA
>JBCDDJ010000146.1:0-13604 GCA_039180385.1 Cyanobacteria bacterium P01_G01_bin.38
CCACGCAGTTGTGTTCGCAATCACGACTTTGACCCTGACACAAAGGGTTCAACCACCAACTGTAGCTCCGGTTATGTGCCCTACCCACACACAGTCCATATCGGAGAAAGCACCAGAGCCAGAGCCCACAACAGCGGCAGAGGAGACCCCTGATGCCCTCAATTTCGACCTACCGAAATAGCCACACCTCAGGAGATACAACACCATGAACTTTGTCTTATCAACACTCGCCAATGACCCTGACGGTCTCGGAGGCGAGCCTCCATGATGAACTGTGCTGCAAGACCTCTAGAAACCGCCTGAGTTTTGTTAGAAGACACTGACTACCGTACTCAATTTGCAAAAGTTGAATAGGATTGAAACCATGAGTCCCTTTGAACCCTCCCCCATCAAACATTTTGCTGTAGCCGTTTCTGGCGTAGTGGATAAAGCCGTTAAAAGCAATGCCCCTGGTCGTATCCGCTACGGCAACACGACCTGGTTTGCCCGTCCGTACCCCAATACCTCAAATCTGACCTTTGCCGCAGGGGATCGGGTTTTGATCCTGGCTCGCCAGGGCAATACTTTGCTGATTGTGCCGGGTGTTAATCACCATAAAGGTTTGACTATGCAAAGCGATGGATAATACAAATGGCGCAAGCTCAAAATTTCTGAGAATTTTGGAGTCTATTGTCAATACCATCAGGGGAGTAAAGCCTGACAATAGCGTTGCTGAGTGACAGCCCCCTTAAAATGCAGAAAAATAGCTGGAAGAACACGAACTGGCTTTATATCTTGCCCGCTTTGGCCATCGGGGCAGTGCTCTCAACCCTGGTCAGTTTCGCAATATCGATGGCCTGGCTGACGCCCATTTTAGGAGCAGCCGTCGCCTATCCGATTTTTATCTATCTGGTCTACCACAAGCAATATGGCACGGCTGCGATCGCGATGCTGCTGTGGGCTATTTTTCAGAGTCTGGCAGTTGGCATCGGCACGGTCTGGTTTCCAGAAACGGCAGCGGAGACAATCTTATCCGGCCCCGCACATACCGCCACGATGTTCCACTGGATTCAGACAGGGGAAGGCTATGCAGAGTCGCTTCAGATTGTCCTGCCTGGCCATCTGCGCAACTATCTGATTTTTTGTGGGTTATGCTGCCTGACACTTAGCAGTACCGCTCTGTTGTTTGGTACCTGGCAGCTCAACTACATGAACTTTTACGTGGCTGAGCTGGTTCGGGCTAGCGCTCATCCCTGGGTTGCGATCTCGGTTGGTTGGCCACCCTGGTCTATCTTGCGAGTGATTGGGTATATTCTCACGGGCGTTGCCTTAGCCGTGGTGGGGCTCAATCAGATTGACCGCCTCCGCAGACGATCAGTTCAACGGTCTTTTCCGCAACAGTATCTCTGGCTGGGTATGGGTTTCGTGATAGCGGATATTGTGCTCAAGGCTCCCCTGGCTCCCCTGTGGCGAAGTTTGTTACGCTATGTCCTTTTGGGAGAAGCTGGATAAATGGGTAGGCGCAACTGCCTATCCTGGTTTTTGCCCTGATAATTTTTGCCCTGATAAATAGTCCAGATAGGTTAACAACATCTGCTGATGCGGTTCTCCGAATGGACGTTCTTCACCTGCCACGGCTGAATATTTAACCCCCCGATGAATCTCTTCAACGGTACAAAGCCCCTTGTCCTGCCCTTCATTGAGCTCTAGTTCATCAAGTGAAACGGTTAGTGCTCCGTGGAAGAAATGACGGATAATTTTGCCATCATCCCAGCATTTGAAAATCTCCAATTTAGGAGCAGCATAACCAATCTCTTCGATAAGTTCTCGTTTGACAGCCGTATGGGGATTTTCTCCCGGTTCGATATGGCCACCAAAAAAGGCCCAGTAGCCCGGATAGATAATCGTGGGAATATCATCGCGCAGCTGCATTAAAAATGTGTTGTTTTGGTGGAGAATTGCGATCGCAACTTCCTTTTTACCCTGCACCATAAAACCCCCTGGATATTGACTACTCCGGGCACAGCCGATCTGCCCCTTCCTCATCACTAACCACCCCACATCCCGCAAACTCACCAGCTGGGGTCACACCGGGGCGAAACAGCAGGATGGCTTCTGCCCCAGATGCTGAGCCATGACGTACCAGCAAGGAAGAATCCCAATACTGGATGCCACTGATGCTGTCTAAAGGATAGCTTGAGAACTCATTGGGGAAGTTGCGATCGCCTGGCACCTGGGCGCGGTAGAGCGCATACGACTCAAACCCCTGGGGTTCGACCACAAATATGCCGGTTTGCTGCGTCTCAACACACTCATTCAGCAAAATTGGCACGGCAACATGGCCAGTATTGCTATCCACGGTCGGTTCACCAATGATTCGACGGGCAAACATGACCTTTTCGGGCACGATTTCGAGGGCTTCGCAGTCGAGGGCATCGAGGATGTTCATGTTCCAGCCGCCAATATCGATGGTGTTGGATGGGCCCTCTGACCAGTCGAGACGTAGCTTAGCGCCCTCATCTAGCACTGAGACCGTTGGGATGCCTGGCTCTTGGCCATCTTGCTCCGGCTCAGGCGGGATATCAGCGGCGGCGTTGGGGCGCTGCCCGGTGACAATGTCAAAACAGTTGAAGCCCTGTTCCTCGGTATAACTGGCATTGAAAGGCCCCAGGGCGACGGTTGACTGATAGCGATTAAATTCGCGCAAGGGCCAGCGTTCGGTATGGTTGCAGGAATCCCCATCACACACACAGGTAAAAATCGGAATGTCTGGATAGGGATCACGCCATTCAGCAATGATCAGACTCAGATCGACCGCTTCACCCAGGGCGTAACGGGCAGTCGGTTTCAAGGGTTCTTCCTGGGCCAAAGCCGCTGGGGGCAAACTAGCCAGTAGCGTGCCGCTGAACACCAACGATATTTGCCAGAAAGTAAGCTTAAAAGCCATCTTAGGTCTCCTATTGCTGGGGTGATGCCGTCATGGGGCTATCATCCATCAAAATGGCTACCTTACAGGGGATTTAGGAATTAACTTAAACTCTGGGGGGGGCAGGATCGAAAAAGTGCAACAGGCTGTTGCACAAATAATCTAATTTTTCTTACGTGTCTCGCTTGTATACTGCCCGTGGACGCTGACCAGGTAGGGAATCAGATAGGTTACACCTGCAGAGATCCATCGACTTCGGTCCATTTTGCGCTGTATGAGGGCAGAGCCATGGTTGATTGCAAACAGAACAGTGCCGACTAGCGCTGAGACCTTGAGCCCGGTAACCATCATCTCTGGCTGCAAAAGGCTGCGTAGATAGCCCAATCCCCCCTTCATGGGGCTACCCATCGATACTGATAGGGTTCATCCTCGGCTCCCCAGACCTGATTACCGGCAGCATCAAAGCCGCGATCCCAGGTGTCCATGCCGTCTACGTGTAAGACAACCACGTTGGTGATACTGACCGCACCGCGGACGCTGGCAGGGCAACCCCCGCTGGGGGTGCTGCCGACCATCCCTAACGGCGAAGGACGTAGAGCTACGGTGCAAATTTGCTCACCCAGAGCTGCTGTTGGGACGAGACGGTCATTGGAGGCGCGATGGTCAAAGACCGGTCCGGAGGGATCATTGCAAAACCCTACCCATTGCTCTGGCGCATCGGGTTTGAAGGTATGTGATTCAACCCGCAGGCCATCCCCAGGGGCAATCTGCAAAAAGCGCTGACGATAGGGCTCATCCAGGCTATCAGACAGCGCCTGCTCTTGATAGAGATAAACCGAGTCCGCAGCGGGTTCGGTCACGGTGACGCGGCAGGTGGTCATCTGTACGCTGACAAAGTCAGGATTAGCGGCAGCTTGGGCAGACGTATCCATCACGCCCTCTAGATGGTCGGCCACAGCGTCAACAGAAATGGGCATTCTCTCAAGGTCGGCCACAGCTGGCGGGGCGATGCCCAGGCACAGACCGGTGATAATAATCCCTGCTCGCTTTTGAAAGGTAATCACAGTGACTGATGCTGCATGGTGTTAATCAACCTGGCTCCAGAGATTTTCCTGACAAATCCCTTCTCTAACCCAGCGTATCGTAATCAGGGTTGATAAACTCTCCCCTTCATAGATCACTTCTGAGCACGTACAAAAAAGGTGGTTGTGCTTTCCCAAAGTCGATCGTCAACGGCTTGTTGCACAATCTCAGCTTGATAGGCGGCCTGAATTTGCTCAAGCTGCTTAGGGGAGAGCGTCTGAATCTGAGGATGGCCCTTAAATAGAAGCTTGAGCCGATCTGGGACGAGTTCAAAGGATTGCAGCTCGCTTAGGGTGCGATCGCGACCCGATTGCTCAACCACGACCTTAATATTTTGAAACCCTGACTGTTCAAGCAGTTGATGACATCTTTGTGGGGTACCCAAGGCTTCGAGCAGGTGAATCATTGGCTCAGGCAGGCTCGCGCAAGCCTGTTTGTAAATTGCTGAGATATAGGCATTTCCAGCCGGGCAGGTAAATGCCACATAGCCAGAAGGGTTTAGCCAACGGTGCCACTTCTGTAGACTGATGGGAATATCTTGAAAGAGCACCAGCGCCTCGCAGCAAAAGATTGCATCGAACTGATTGTCAGGCAGTGAAATCGTTTCAGCGTTTGCTTGGATGAGTTCCAGGTTCTGTAAGTCCAAGTTTGCCAGCTTGCGTCTTGCCTGATTGAGCATCCCTGGGGTCAGGTCGATGCCAGTTACCTGTCCGGTTGGCCCGACCTGCTCAGCGGCTGCGATCGCAACCAGCCCGGTGCCCGTTGCCAGGTCTAAGACGCTGTTCCCTAACTGGAGCGGCACCGTCTCAAGTAGGCGCTTTGCCTTGTGGGGGTGGGTTGTACCTGGCTCGTGGTCGTAGTCTGTCCTACGACCATAGAAGCCTGTAATTAGCTGCTCGTAGTCATTCACGAGGAATCGTCATTTACAGGAAATTATTGATTGACGGTAAATTCCATCAGATGAACTTCAGGATAGCCCGGACGTGGCCCCATGTCTTGCCAGCCGTGCTTCCTGTAAAAGGACATCGCTCGTTCATTGATGGGGCTCACCGAGAGTTGGGCCTTGACGATTCCGACTTGTTCAAAAATTTGCTCAACATATCTGTGCAGCTGATCCCCGAGTCCGGTTCCCCGCACCTCTGGGATTAAGTAAACCAAATTGACATAGGCCAGGGTTTGCTGGCCTTTTAGATGCATTTCTATTTGACCTACAATCTGGTCATTTTCGACTACATGCACACACCCTTCAGGAAATTCTTGAATCCGCTCCTTGAGCCAGATGAAATACTGCTCATGGTTTTCGCCGCTTTCTTGGTCAAAGCGATCGGCCCCATTTTCAAAGCTGCACTGCATCGCATCACGACGAAACTGTACGCAGAGATCTGCGAACTGCTCCAGGTCGATGGGGATAAATGCGATTGGCACGCTCATTGAGAGAGGTTATCAGACGGAGCTTTTTCCAGGAACCAGGCATAGCCAGCGATCAGCCGCTGTCTTGCATTCGTATTCACCATACTACCGTGGGCTACAATGACCCGTCGAAAATCCCAGCTCAGGATTTTCTTTACAGATTGTCTTAATAAGGCTTTATCTCGACTAGCTAGTCTTTCTAGCCAGGAGGGACCGACTTGATCATAGCTTCCCAGTACCCACGCAGCTAGCCGGATCGGCCCTGGAAACTGCCTATCGAAGTGAAATGCGGTGTCTGTTAACACCAGGGTAGAGCTACCTCTGTGAAAAAAGGCATATTCTCCCAGATTGGCAACACCACTGGGCACTAAGGTCTTGAAGCCACGAAAGCTTGCGTAGTCAAGCTCATTAAACAGACAGCCGCTCTCTCCCTCAATCACCTTATCGATGGGGAGAGTTGGCTGCTTTGCCTGGAGCCCCGGCACCGCCCAAAAGATAGCGTCTGGATAGGCAGCCTTACAATCGCTAGCGAACAAATAGTGAAAGAGATTTGGCGCAATAATGTGCCCAACCTTACCCAAACCATCTATCTGGTTTTTCAAAGCGTCGCTCAGTTTAATCGGAGAAATCACAGCCAACTCGCCGGACTGAAGGCGAATAACCGTCATCCGGTTGCCTACGCCCAGGCCCAAATAGGTGAACGGCTGCTCGGCCACCCAGAGATCATTGGCAATCTGTCTAAGCATCGTTTGGCGAGAAGAAAGCTATACAACCTGGAGAACCTCCCGGTTTCTTGGGTCAGTAAACCATAACCCTAGGCCTTTATGAAAGAAACCGAGAATCTAGCAAACCTTATCGTGTCAGTTTACGTGCAACAAAAGCCCGATGATCAGGGGGAAGCTGAAACGCACCATAGCGGTCAGATGTGGTCACGTCAAAGCCAGCGAGCCGTAGCCAACGTTCTACCTCTGTGGTCAGATACAGCCGCTGATGGTGGGTTTCGTCATCTCGCCTATACATCTCCCCCATTTTTCGAAAAGTGACAATCCGCCGGGTTAGCATTTGCTGTGCCCGATCTTCTTGTTTCTCGTAAAGCACCAGCCAGTCATCGCCTTCGGTAAACCCCTTAGTAATCAAAGGGGTATCATCTGGACCAGCTTCTAGTAGATCAAAAATGAGAAAGCCACCGGGCATCAGCGCAGTGTGAACCCGTTGAAAGAAAGCTTGGAGTGCAGCAGCGCTATTGTTTGGATCAAAGCAGTAGTTGAGGCATTCGCCAACTGCGATCGCAGCCCGACAGGTCGGCAGCTCAACTTTGAATAGCGAATCGATATGAAAGGTGGCCTCTGGCACACGCTGTCGAGCCATCTCAATCATGGCTGCGGAGATATCGACGCCGATGGCCTGATAGCCCGCTTTGACCAATGCCTGGGTTGAGATGCCGCTGCCACAGCCCAAATCTAAAATCAGGTCTCCCTCCTGACAGGGCTGGAGGATGTCTAGAATGCCAGGGAGTGAATTGAGCACATAGCGATCAAAGCCCACATCGTGGATGTAGGCTAAATCTTCTCGATAAGTGTCGTTGCCTACTGTGTTCACGATCTTTAGTCTCTTTTTAGCCAATCGTTGTCCATAAAGAGGTTACGTTAGATAGTTGACCTCATAATAAACCTTTACACTGGCAGTGAATCTCTGTGTGATGTTTCAGTGTCTTCAAAAATGTCGATAGGCTGATGTTGGATCATAGTCATGAATGAGAAGACTGCTGGGCTGTGCAAAGCATCAGTCAGTATGGCGGCGACTAAATCCCGAGTTAGCGGGACAGGCAGTTGACACACTTTAACCGAATCAGGAATGGGGAGAGCCGCTAATCTTGGCAAGATGGCAATTCCCAGCTCTTGAGCCACCATTCTGACAATAGTGGCATCCTCATTAATTTCGTACTCTACGTTGAGCTTAACTTTGGCTTGCTGAACGTAGGTGCGCAAATCGGCGTAACCTTCATCAATGGAAACCGGCATGATCAGAGGATACTGAGCTAGCTGTGCCCAAGTCACTTGATCTCCAAATGGCGCAGACTTGGGGACAATCGCCACATAATCGTCCTGACAAATAGAATGAACGGTAAACCCGGTGTCGTCGTAGATATCCATTAAGCCCACATCGAGTCGCCGATCCCGCAGCCACTGCTGAACTTCGGCATGGTCAAAACAGGTGGTCACGGTGACAGAAATATCTGGATATTGTTTTTTAAAGGCTGCTAGCACCTGTGGCAACCAATAGGTAGCAAGACTGCGAATGCAGCCGACCCTAACCTGACCACTGTTAAGCCCTTTAGCTTGTTCTGCTTTGATAACGACTTGATCAAGATGTCGGAGAATGGCTTGAATCTCGGTCATAACCTGTTGCCCAACCGGCGTCAAGGATGCCCCTTGGCGACTTCGAAATAACAATGAGACGCCTAGAGACTCTTCTAAAGCAGCGATTGAATGGCTCACTGAAGACTGCGCAATATTCAGCTCTACAGAGGCTTTGCCAAAGCTGCCATGGGTCACCACCGCAACCAGCGTGCGGAGCTGTGAGAGTTTGATTTTAGAGACGTCAATATTATTACTCATGCAAAATCCTGGCTAGCTGCCCCAATATCGCAGGGCAGGCACAAGGCAATCCCCCTACAAGGGTATCTCTTCAGTGTAGAAGTTGGAGCGCCTACTTAATCCCTTCTTAACAGGCCGAAAATGACTAAATCTACAAAATGGTCGTAGAGCCACTCGGCTTCTCGAGCAATCCCTTCATGCTGAAAGCCAAGCCGCTTAGGCACTGCCTGGCTACGATAATTTTCAGTCGCGGCCCGAATTTCAACCCGATTAAGGTTCAGGGCTTGAAAGGCATGATTGACCAGTTCTCGACAGGCTTGGGTCATGATACCCTTGCCCTGACAGGGTTCTGCTAACCAGTACCCCAGAGAGGTCGACCGGTTTACCCAATCGATGCGGTGATGACCAATTGCCCCCACGATCTCGCCCTGCCAAACGATCGCCATTTGAAAGCCTTCATTGCGCTCAAACTGTGCCTGTGTGGTGATGATAAAAGCGCGGGTATCTTCTGCGGTGTGAGTGCTATCGACCCAGGGTAGCCACTGGCGCAGGTAGGTACGATTTTTATCCGTTAGGTGAAAGATAGCTTCTGCATGCTTTGGGTCTAAGCGCTCAAGCGAGAGTTCATGGGTAATTTTAGACGGCAACATTGAAATCCCTCCTGACTATCTCCCTTCTCATCGTACGCGGGCAGTCGGGAGAAACTCGGGAAAATGAGTAGCTGGGCATAATCCATTTCTAGAAATGCGCTCGTGGAGGAGATAGGAGTCAGGAGGCAGGAGCCAGGAGGCAAGAGGTTCCTAATCTACTGCGTATCGGCTAAATGAGGATCGCTCAGTGCTGGATTGGTGATGAACGTTTCATCTGTCAGGCTTTGCAGGAAAGCAATCAGGTCCTGCTTTTCGGATGCCGTGAGCGAAAAACCTTTGAGGAAAGAACTTTTGAGCGGATTTTGACTGCCGACCCCCGCATAGGGACCCTCTGAAATGGTTCGACCGCCTGCTTCGTAGTGCTCAATGGCCTCTTCTAAGGTGGCAATGCTGCCGTCGTGCATATAAGGGGCGGTGAGGGCAATATTTCGCAGGGTGGGGGCTCTGAATCTGCCCATATCGTTGGCATTATGGGTGATTTCTTCTACCCCAGTATTGCTGGGTGGGTAAGCGCCGTTGCCGTCAATGTTATAGAGCCCGGTGTTGTGAAAGGCGATTTCGGTAAAGCCCGAGCGTTCGTGACGGCTGGAATCGCTAAAGTTAAGGCCACTGTGGCAGTGAAAGCATTCTAAACGCTCACTGGTAAATAACGCTTCGCCGCGTTTGGCTGAGTCAGAAATAGTAGCGGGTTCACCGCCGTAGCGATATCTATCGTAGGGCGCGTTAAACGAGTTGAGGGTGCGTTCAAAGGCTGCGATCGCAAGTGTCAAATTCCGCACCGTCACTGGCTCATCCTCACCAAACGCCTCCCTAAATCGAGCCATATAATCAGAATCGTCCTTCAGACTTTGCAACAGCTCATTCTCTCGCCCCGCCATCCCCATCTCTACAGGCTCTTCACCAAAAATCGGCACCAGCATTTGCTGCTCTAAATGCTGCATGAGTGGGTTTGCCCAGGTCTGCACTGAGTTATACCCCACATTGGTCAAACTCATCGAGTTACGCGGATGCACCTCCCCAGTGGCCCCCACTGACGAGGACTTGCCGTCGGTAAACGCTAGTTTTTGCAAATGGCAAGTCCCACAGGAAAAATCTCCGGTCACTGACAAACGCGGCTCGTAAAATAGATGTCGTCCCAGCTCAACCTTCGCTGCCGTCATCGGATTTTCTGCGGGCACCACGGGTTTTGGCACCCAGGCGGGCAAGCCCCAGTCAAATTCGCTGGGGGCAGGGGTGTTAGCATCTACAGGAGCTACCGTCGGGGAGAGCGTGCCTTCGGGGCCGTGCCCAAGCACTTTCTCAAACCCAACTGATAGACAAAATACTAAAACGCAGGTCAGTATCCGAGTAACCCAACGGCGAGATAACATTCTAACTCCTATCTGCTGACATCTGGGCTAATCTTCCCCAATACCATTCGGCCTGGGAGTTCAGCTTTGACGGACTATTAGAGATGCCCCTTCCCTATTTTACGCTGAAAAAAGTTTGTTCGAGAACGGGCTGATCATTAAAAGGTAGCCCCAAACTCTGCATCAGACCCGCACAATCGTTATCGTCTGGCGACGACATGCAGCCAACTGCCGTATTCTCCTGATTTTCTGTGAGGTTTGTATTGGCCACCAGCGCCGCCAGATCTGCCACAATGACATCCTGTGCAGGGTCAAAATCAGCAAACACAACCTCTGCCCGATTGGGTGAACCGCACACCACAGGGGCCTGGGTTGAGTCCATCTGACAGCCAACGCTGCCCAAATGGAAGGCAAACCCCTGAAAAGCTTCAGGCTTTTGATTACCAGAGTCACCTGTGCCGTCACCATGCTGAACGGCACCGCCGTGATCACCTGTGCCGCCATGATCGGTATGCTGCCGTACCTGGGCTGCATCAGTCGCCGGAGCTAGATCGATGCGGGCAAACTTATAGCCAAAATTCCAGTTCCACCAGAGTGAGGTGAGATTAAGCGGTGAAGGGGCCAGGGTCGAATCTACGTGATTCATCGCAAAGGGCACCCCCAGCGTGAATTTCACACCAGTGTAGTCTCCCGCTGGAACCGAGCCAACCACCTGGGCACGGGTGTCGGGCGTGCCGTTAGCGCAGGCACCGGACTTATCTTCAAAGTCGATCAGGGCGACGTCCTGATGCTGCCATTTGCCATCCTGTTGCAATACCAGGGGCACCTCATTGCCCGCTGCATCGATCAAGGCAACCTCTGAGACATAAAACCGAAAGTCAAGCGGAGTCATCGGGCTGGCAGGGGTGCCCAGGCTGTAGGTTTCTCCGCAGGCAAAGGGGGCCTCACCGACCATGCCCTCAAACTGGAGGGTGACCATCTGACTCTCAATGGCGTTGGCAGAGGGGATGAAGGATCGCAGCGCGATCGCACCTGATAGTGTGACGCCCGCCGCCAGAGCCCAGTTAAAAATTCTTGATTGTCTTTTATCAGTCATATTAAAAACGCTAAACCTGTTATTAAGCTTGCACAATGGCTTACACAGCCCTTAAGAATAAGGTTAATCACCCTAAGAGCGCAAAAGACACGCTGTCAATCTTTGCTTTATCCCTCTCAGCTATCAGCCTGTCTGAGTCCCACGGTTTTAGAAGCGAGTCCGATACTGAATCCCAAATGTGGCAGGTGCTCCGTAGGTAGCTGTGATGAGAGAACCGCCAAAAAAAGAGGCTTTTGTTGTGAAAGGTCTAAAATCAAAGATGTTATTGGCAAACACATATATCCCCTGATCTTCGTTGAATTCATAGCCCAACCGAGCGTTTACAAGCGCATAGGGCGTCTGCCTCAGCGAGTTATCGTCATTAAAGAAGGTCGTCCCAAAGCCTTGCACTTCTACTCGACCAAAGATGCCGTCAAGTGAGCGATACTGTGCTGCAAGATTAAAGGTATATTCAGGCGAATAGGGCAACGTGTTACCGTCGAAGTTACCCAAGATAGGATCTTCGTAATCTGTATACTCTGCATCTAACAGGCCAAATCCAGCAATCAAATCGAGCCCGTCGATGGGCCTGGCCCTTAGCTCTGCTTCAAGGCCGTTGATCGTCACACCTGCGTTGTCAACAAACCCAAACAGCCCGGTGGCAGGGTCGGTTGAGGGCACCTGATAGTCGGTAATAGGGTTATGAAACAAAGTTAGATTGGCAATCAGACGATCATTTAGCCAAGACGAGCGCAGACCGACCTCGTAGTTCCAAGATTTCTCTGCATCAAAAAATAGCTGCTCTGGTACGGTTGCTCGAAAGTTCACCCCCTGAGCCCGATACCCCCGTGAGATAGATCCGTAGGCCATCACGTTAGGCGAAATCTGATACTCGACGGCAACGCGAGGAATCAACTCATCGCCGTCGTTACTCTCATCATCGAAGGTAGCCACCCCCAACAGAGAACTGGTTTCAGAGTTGTCTAGGGTGCTGTCAAAAAATTCGTAGCGCAAGCCTGCGGTAAACGTCAGGTCATCAAACGGTCGATAGCTGGCTTGCCCAAACACAGCATAAGTATCTTCGTTGATCTCGGCTTGCGTCACACTCTCCGAAGGCCCGCCAAAATCTGCCCCGATCCGAAAGCCTTCTTCATTCACGTTAAAATCGCGGTGTTCGTAGTAGGCCCCTGCCAGCCAGGAGAAAGCCCCCTCGTCGTTGGGAGACTGTAGACGAAACTCCTGACTGAAAACAGTAGAATCAATCGAGACAAACTGCTCAAGCTGGTCAAGGCTGGTGCCATCGGAGTCGTTTTCAAATTCTTGATCAGAAAAGCGTCGTGCGGTAATCGACGTGAAGCGTAGACTGGGGTTTTCGTAGGCTACCCTGAGCGACTGTGAGTCTGTATCTAGATTGTTAAAGCCAATCGCATTAATGTCTGTCTCAGACGGGTCTTGCCCCAGGTCGGGTCGGCTGATGGGGGGCGTGCCGTCGCGGTAGCTGTCGATCGACGCATTCAGCAAAACCTCCCAGTTTTCTGAGGGGGCCCACAGTAGCTGAGCCCGTCCACCGCCGCCAGACTCAAAATCGACGTCTTCGTCAGTGACCGTGTTAACCAGAAAACCGTCTCGCTGCTTAAAGTCGCCAGACAGCCGGTAAAACAACTTGTCTGTGATCAGTGGGCCGCTGGCACTGGCTCGGAGATCGGGGCTGCTAAAGTTGCCTATTGCCGAGGTAAAGCCGTATTCCGGGACGTTTGTAGGTCTACGGGTCACAATATTGACAACACCGGCCTCAGCATTGCGACCATAGAGCGTTGACTGAGGTCCGCGTAGCACTTCTACCCGCTCTAAATCGGTCAGCTCAAGATCGAGAAAGCCCGTATAGTCATAGGGCACATCGTCAATATAAAAGGCGACTGGGTCTCTAGAAAGGAAATTGAAATTACTTAACCCACGAACGCTGTAAAGGATAAAATTGCGCCCAGGAGTGTAGGCTGTAAAGTTTGGTGTTGCCCCGGCTATCTGCTCTAAAGAGGTAATATCAGAATCTTCGATTTCTTCAGCGGTCAGGGCAGTAATGCTGATGGGGATATCTTGAATATCGTCGGGTTGCTTTTCTGCGGTCACCAGGATGCGGATCGCCTCTGCGTCTGCTGGCTCACCCAAAGCACCTGGCTCACCAGCAACCGTGTCGAAAGCGCTAAGGGTTAAGCCTTGCTGGGTGATGGCAATATCGGTATCTGGGAGAATTTCGGTTCCCACAATGCTGATGCGCACCAGCTGATCATCGAGCTGAGCGACCTCAACCAGAGCGAACCCAGCAGCCGGGTTTTCAGCCTGGAAAGTGTCTCCTGCCAACACCGCATTGGGGATATCAGCAGTGAAGGTATTGCCCTCTGCTGATGTGACCGGCTGCGACAGTTGCCCCTCTGAGGTTTCTAAAATGACATCAATGCCGTCTTCAAATTCGATGATTTGCACATCGACGATCTCCGCTGGCGTAGCCTGTGAAATAGCCTGAGGGCTTTGCCAGAA
>JBCDDJ010000147.1:0-13563 GCA_039180385.1 Cyanobacteria bacterium P01_G01_bin.38
ACCTGCCAAAAACTCGGCATTGAACTGTAAAAAATCCCCTCACGCCCCTGCCCCATTTCGAATCCGGGAAGAATAGTGGGCTTACAGGCATCCCTAACCGCAACAATCCAGACTATCCATAGCTCACCCTTTCCCCCTTTCCCCCTTTCCCCCTTTCGCCCTCTACCCCCTACCTTCTACCCTCTACCCCCAATCGCCTCCTCCTGACGTTTTTGGTAAAAATGACTATAATAAAAAATACAGGAAATGGTACAAGCAAATTAAAGAGGGGATTTCACATGTTTGCAACGGCAGCTGCACCTACTCAGCCATCAGGGTTACCCAAAGACCTTTTTGAAGCCATCGAAACGCTCAAAAAAGACCTCAATGCCATTGTTTTAGCCCATTACTATCAAGAGCCCGATATCCAAGATGTCGCCGACTACATTGGGGATTCCCTGGGGCTCTCCCAAAAAGCTGCCGCCACCGATGCCGATGTCATCGTCTTTGCCGGGGTTCATTTTATGGCAGAAACCGCCAAAATTCTGAATCCTCATAAGCTGGTCTTACTGCCCGACCTCGATGCAGGGTGCTCCCTGGCGGATAGCTGCCCCCCTGCTGAATTTGCCAAGTTCAAAGCGGCGCACCCTGACCACATCGTCGTCTCTTACATCAACTGCACCGCCGAAATCAAGGCAATGAGCGACATTATCTGCACCAGCTCCAACGCCGTCAAAATCATTAAGCAAATCCCAACGGACCAGCCCATCATCTTTGCCCCCGATCGTAATCTAGGCCGCTACGTCGCCAACCAAACCGGACGCGATCTGGTGCTCTGGCAAGGCAGCTGTATCGTTCACGAAACCTTCTCTGAGAAAAAAATCCTCCAGCTCAAAATGGAGCACCCCGACTCCGAAATCATTGCCCACCCGGAGTGCGAAACCCCAGTGCTACAGCACGCTAGCTTTATCGGCTCCACCACCGCCCTGTTAAACTACGTTCAGCGAAGCGAGATCAAGCAGTTTATCGTCGCCACCGAGCCCGGCATTATCCACCAAATGGAAAAGCAAGTTCCCCACAAGCTTTTTATCCCAGCACCCCCGATTGCCAATAACTGCAACTGCAACGAGTGCCCCCACATGCGCCTCAACACGTTAGAAAAACTCTACCTGGCCATGAAAAACCACACCCCGGAAATCACTCTGCCGGAAGACATTCAGCAAGCAGCCCTAGTCCCTATCCAACGGATGTTAGAAATGAGTGCTTAGGAAGTGAACGATATCTTGGCGCTTCGCTTAGTGAGAGGGTAGGGCGCTTTGCTTGGTGAAGTGGTGCCATAAATCAGGTTTATTCACCCATTCACCAGCACAGCGCACTTATCCAGTATCAAGCACCTAGATAATCCCGCAGCTGATAGACCAGCAAATCAATCACGTTTTGCCCTCTCACATTCAACGCAGTCTGAGCTTCAGATTCAACCCGCTGCACTGTCTCAGGCGACAAGCCGAGTAGCGCCACCAGCTGCTGATAGACCTCGCTCTCTTCTTGATTGATGGGGGCCTCATCCGGCGTGCGCGCACTTGAGCTAATCACTTCATAGCTTAGCCGCAACACAAATTCCTTCTCTGCGGGCGTCTGTAGTTTGGGCACCAGCTCTGCCAGTGGAATATCTTGAACCAAATAGCCCTTGAGTTCTTGCTCAAGGTGCTGCTGCCGCTCAGCCGTTGCGGCGAACACACGGCTAAAGCTAGACAACATCACATCAACTTCTTCCTTCGCCAGGTTGCCATCAGCCCAGGCTAGCGCCAGCACAATGCGCAATAAATTCATTTGCCGAGGTGAAATAGACGGAGGCGGCTGCATAACCATTAAAGCTTCCCTGCGTACCGATGACTTACTTATGCCAGGGTTACAGACGAGAAGGTCAAAGCGTACCAAATTTTTCAAGGATTCAGTAATGGTTTGTAACTAAAGCTTTTGCGCCAGCTGCTTCAGATGCTTAATACCCGGCATTCTGATAGTTTGGGTCGCGGGATCAATCTCGATCCAGTTTTTCTCGCCCAACTTTTCCATAATTTTGATGACCTCATCCTTTGAGATGTCCGCCACCGCGGCCAAGTCTTCAGCGGGGATATTGAAAATATGAACCTCATCAGCTTTAGAGTCACCATAGGCGATCGCCAGGGCCGTCAAAGTATTTGCCAGCTTCACAGCCGGGGGACGATGCCTTAGCTGAAACCGCAGATTTGTCTGGCGCAGTCGCTGCACCATTAGCTGTAGCATCCGGTGATGTAGTTGCGAATCTCTGAATAAGGTCTCAATAAAATGGTTAGCCGGCACGCTAATCAATTTCACCGACGACAGGGCTGCCACATCTGTTGAGCGGGGCGACTCATCTAAAATGGCCATTTCTCCAAAGAAATCCCCCTTTCCCAGAACCGCCAGGGTGACGTAGCCCTCCCCCACCTGACGGCGGACCTTAACCCAACCAGAGGCAATAAAATAAACCGCATTTCCCCAAGAATCTTCCATCAGTACGGTCCGCCCAGCTGGATACTCGTGCTTGGTCGAGACCGACAGCAGCCGCTCTAGCATCTCCGGATTGGCGGCATTAAATAGCAGAAATAGTTCGCTAAACAACTCAGGCTGCATGGAAATTTTCAGGGTGGATGTGGACATTGCGATTTGATGCCTACTAGCGAAAGAATATCTTGAGGGCAGCCCTGATAAAATTACAGAGCATAAGTCTAGAAACATTACCTGTCTAGATTCAGTACTAAGAACCTGGTTTATATCAGTTCATACTACTCAGTCTACCCATCTACTTCTTGGGAAATGCCCTTCAATGCTTCTTTCACCTTAAGCTTTTGATTAAGTGATCCAAAGATTTTGGAGGAAACCTTGTTCAGTTTTGCCCCAGTGTTAAGACCTCAAATGTAATAAATATCACTTACTAATAAATCTTGATAGATCAATGAAGTTAAATTTGATTCATTAGATTTGATTAATAAGTACATCATTAACCGCCTGCCTAATCAACGGCAGCAGTTTCTCGACATAGTGAGGCCATCCTATCAGAACCGTTTGCTGATGAATCAACGTATCCCCCTCAACCGCCGCAGGTGAAAACGAGAGTGGCCGCCCTTCTAAATCACAGCATACTAACCCTGCAGCTAGGGCCAGCGCAATTGGGCCGGTCGTATCCCAAAGCTTAACGCGTCGATTGAGGTATAGGTACAGGCCAGCCTTACCTTTAATCACTTCTAAGACTTTAAGACCAAAGCTGCCCAAAGCGTAGCACTGGGCCATCGGTAAATAAGTCGCGATCGCATCCCCAAAGCGACGTTGATCCCGATGACCCAAAAGAATTGGGCAGTAATGATCAACCGGGGGCTGAGGGGGTTGGGCTCGCAATGGCTGCGGCTTATGATCATTTTGGGCCCAAAATAATCCCCAATCTGGCCCCCCCCAATATAGGCATTCTCGAGCGGGTGCATACACCCAACCGGCCTGGGGCTGGTAATTTTCGAGCACCCCCATCATGACGGCATAGCCGTCTCCCCGGTTGATAAATTCGGCAGTCCCGTCAATGGGATCAATCAGCCATAGCCGCTGCCGAGCATGGTGAAACTCACCTCGAGAATTCTCATTTTCTTCGGTAATGATGCCATCGTGGGGAAAAAGCTCAGCAATCCCATTGGACAGCTGCCGATCCAGCCTCTGATCGACACTGGTCACATAGTCTTCCACGCCCTTTTCATATATTTCAAAGGTCTGACGCCCCAAGCGCCGTGCCTGCTGACCCGCTGTGATCATCAAGCGACAAATCGACTCATTTTGATCAACTGTTAGCGCTTTCATCTTTATGGCGATGGCTCTGAGCTGGCACCTAAAAAAGCAGGCATGAAAAAAGGCTGGCACAGTGGCCAGCCTACACAATGTGCGGGAACGCGATTGGGAAATTACTGCAGCACCAACTTCACGTTGGCGTTTTGCAACCCAGGGCGCTTCACCTCAGCCAAGGTCTTATTGACGGCATACTTCTGGTTGATGGAGTTGATTAGCTCGGTCTGGTTGTGCTTCTTAGCCACACCCCATAGATCAGCAATCAAATCAAAAGAACCATCAGCATTGCGAGACCAGCCGAGGTCATACTCGCCTTCTAGAACAGCAACGATGTCAGCGCGAACACGCTGGCCGTTGTAACCACGTACATCTGCTTCATCTTTAACGGTGATGCCCAGATCACGCAAGGAAGCAGTCAAGATTTCAGCATCTGTAATCTTAGTGCGCAGTGTGCTAAAGTGAGACATTTTTTATTTCCTCCAGTAGAGAAATTGAGAGACAACGAGGTTAGATACAGAGATTAGTCCAAGAGCCCTAAGGCTATAGACTTTGAGTAGCTGCTAGCCACTGGCTAGCCCCCCTCCTGCGCAATCACTGCGATCGCACAGAAGAAAGCCTGAGTCAAAACTCCATCCGCTGGTACTCAGCAACGGACGAAGCGGCGGGCCTGGCCCGCTGACGTGCCCAATCTCGCAGCGCTGTCACCTGCTCGTTCATTGTCTTCGACAGCGGCAATGTGGCCCGAATTGCAGCAATAATATCTAGCTGGTTAAATTCGCGCCCTTGGGCAAATGCTTCATACATGGCAGAAATCAGCCCCTGCTCGATCTCTGCCCCAGAAAAACCTTCACAAACCTTAGTCAGCTGATCAAAATCGAACCGTGAAACATCACGACGACGCTTGGTCAGGTGAATTTTGAAAATCTCTTTGCGCTCTTCGGCATTGGGCAAGTCCACAAAGAAAATCTCGTCAAAGCGCCCCTTGCGCAAAAACTCACTCGGCAAACGCTCCACCCGGTTGGCCGTAGCCATCACAAATACCGGCGAGTTTTTCTCTTGCATCCAGGTTAAAAAGCTACCAAAGATACGGCTGGAGGTGCCTCCGTCAGAATCCGCCGACCCCGCACTGCCAGCAAACGCTTTATCGATCTCATCAATAAAGAGAATGGTCGGAGAAATTGACTCCGCCGTCTTGAGCGCGTTTCGCAAGTTTGCCTCAGAGCGCCCCACCATCGAGCCGTCATAGACTCGGCCAATGTCTAACCGCAGCAGCGGCAGCCCCCAAAGGCGAGACGTCGTTTTCGCAATCAGCGACTTACCACAACCCGGCACGCCCAAAATCAGCATCCCCTTCGGCTGGGGTAAACCATATTCACGAGCCCGCTCAGTAAAGGCATCTGAGCGCTGTCTCAGCCAGTGTTTAAGTTCCTCTAAGCCGCCGACTGAATCAAGGGTTTCGTCCTCTTCGATATACTCCAAAATACCGTTTCGCCGAATTAGCTGCTTTTTCTCAGACAGCACAATATCGACCTCAGACTCCGTTAGCTTCCCCGAGACCACCCGCGCCTTGCGATAAACCTTCTCAGCCTCGTCACGGGTAAGCCCCAACGCCGCCTTCAAAAGCTTCTCACGGGACTCGGTCGTAATTGTGGCGGCGCGAGAGCGCTCTAGCTCAGCAGACAGAACCTGATTTAGCTCGCCCATGTTGGGCAAGGTAAAGTCCAGCACTACCACTTCCTTCTCGAGCTCAATCGGAATCTCCTGTACCGGAGACATCAGCACAATCGTTTTCTGAGTGCCCTTGAAGCTAGAAATCGCATCCCTCAAACAGCGGGTGACTGCAGGCGAGTCTAAGAAAGGATGCAAATCTTTGAAAACGTACATCCCTGCCTCTCGCTGACGGATAGCCCAATCAATGGCGGCTTCCGGAGAAACTGTATTGTTATGCTGAGTATTTCGGGGCTGACCGTACTCAACAATCCCGTGGGTGACCGTCCAGGTATACATGCGACGATGAGGCTTCTGTTGAGCAATCGTCGCGATAGTCTGCTCAGCACGTTCCTCTTCAAACGTCACCAAATAAATGAGCGGATACTGAGCCTGAACTAATACGCTTAGCTCTTCTTTCATAGAATCGACCTCATCAGGACGGTCAGGGTTAAAGTCTGGAAGTCAAACAGCGGCTTGAAGTAGTGACCTAATAAATCACCTGGGTAAGAATATGGCTTTAACAAGGCACCAATTCACCCTCACCAGAGTGCACTGGATCAGAAACCAAATCGGACAAATCCTCGAGCGTCAAAGACTCGCCATGGACGCAGCTACGAGAGCCAACTGGAGACAGCTCACCCTCACTAAGCACAACCGACGTTGAGCACTGAGGACAAGCATATACCCGATGGGCCTGACCATGACTCTGGACACTATCAACCACCTCAGAGTTACTCAGGTAAAAATTTATCGCCCGTTCAGCCAGCGCAGACATCGCTTCGCCATCAACCGCCGAACGAATCTTTAACTGACGGTGCAGGTCATTTGGGAGGTACAACGTGACCTTGTGCTTATCTTGCATATCAACCTTGAATAGAAGTTACCCGGGTATGTTGGTAACATTAACGGTCCGATCAGATGCTGTCAAGACAGAAAGCTGTCATGACAGCATTTTGTTTACATTCGTTTACAAAAACATGGGCGAAAGATCTTCTCTGCGGGGGAGATAAGCTCATTTATCAGGACATCTATCGAAATATCCTGATGGCTTTGATGCCTATAATCAATCGTTGAAATACATGAACGATTTCGAAGTTTGGCAACAAAGCGGCTGCACTCTTTGGTCAGGTTTAGGCACATTATTGAGGTTACGTCCATAGGAGCTTATCTGTCTGATTGTGGCGAACTTAAACCCCATCCGGTTACTCTCTGCGCTTGATCGATCAGGCTTTTTTTATCTTTGCAGGCACCTGGCAAGCCTTACCTTAGTAAACTGTGGTGACTCTAACAGCTTGTTCAAATGACATCGTTGGTTGCTGACTCCGTTAACACCTTCCCTTCGTTAGAGAAGGCGCTCAAACATTTCTTTGGCTACGACACGTTTCGCCACGATCAGCGGAGCGTCATTGAGCAGGTGCTCAAAAATCGGGATACCCTGGTTGTGATGCCGACAGGCGGGGGCAAGTCACTGTGCTACCAGCTGCCAGCCCTGCTCAAGATTGGGGTCACCATCGTCGTCTCACCGCTGATCGCCCTGATGCAGGATCAGGTGCAGGCGCTTCAGGATAATGGCATCGCCGCCACTTTTTTGAATAGCAGTTTATCTTTTGAGGAGCTGAGATCGCGCGAACAGCAGCTCCTCAACGGCAATATTAAGCTGCTGTATGTCGCCCCCGAGCGCTTGCTCAATCCCAACTTTTGGCCCACCCTAGAGCGCCTACAGCAGACCGTCGGCATCAGCACCTTTGCCATCGACGAGGCCCACTGTGTCTCAGAGTGGGGCCACGACTTTCGCCCTGAATATCGACAGCTCCATCGGCTCAAGCAGCAGCTGCCCCAGGTGCCCCTGATCGCCCTGACTGCCACCGCCACCGAGCGCGTCCGGCAAGATATCGTCCAGCAATTACGCCTCCAGGATCCGCAAATCTTTATCTCCGGCTTTAACCGCCAAAATCTTTACTACGAAGTCAAGCCCAAAGCGAAGCAGGCTTATAGCCAGCTGCTCCCCCTCGTCAAACAGCAACTCGGCTCTGGCATCATCTACTGCCTCAGCCGCAAGCGCGTTGACGAAGTCGCCTTTCGCCTCCAGCAGGATGGAATTACAGCGCTTCCTTACCATGCGGGGCTGAGCGATCGCGATCGCAAAGAAAACCAAAACCGCTTCATCCGCGACGACGTGCGCGTCATGGTCGCCACCGTTGCCTTTGGCATGGGCATCAACAAGCCCGACGTGCGCTTCGTCATCCACTACGACCTGCCCCGCAACCTCGAAAGCTACTACCAGGAAGCCGGTCGAGCCGGACGGGACGGCGACCCCGCCAACTGCACCATTTTCTTCGGTTATGCCGATGTTGCCACCGTCAACTACCTGATCAACCAAAAACCCGACGAGCACGAACAGCGCATTGCCCAGCAACAGCTCCGCCAAATTATTAACTATACCGAGAGCGCCATCTGCCGTCGCAAAATCCAGCTCAACTATTTCGGAGAACCGTTCGACGGCAACTGCGGCAACTGCGACAACTGTCTAAACCCACCCCCAGTCGAAGACTGGACCATCGAAGCCCAAAAATTTCTTTCCTGCGTCGCCCGCTGCCGCGAACGCTTTGGTATTACCCATATCATTGATGTGCTCCGGGGCTCCCGCAAGAAACGCATTGTTGAACTCGGGCACGATCAGCTCTCAACCCACGGCATCGGCAAAGACCGCAGCATAGAAGAATGGCGAGCCCTCTGCCGTTCTCTCTTACACCAGGAGCTGCTCGAAGAAACCACCGACGGCTATTCCGTTCTCAAGTTAAACGCCGGTAGCTGGCAGGTCCTCAAAAAACAAATCCCGGTTCATATTCACGTTGCGCAAAAACCCACCACCGAGCGCAAGCCTGGAGAAGTCCAACTCACCCCGGACGAGACTTTATTGTTGGGTCAACTTCGCACCCTGCGCAAACAGCTTGCTGACGAACAGTTTGTTCCCCCTTATATTGTTTTTTCCGACGCCAGCCTTCGGCAGATGGCCCAGCAGCGCCCGGTTAGCCTCAGCATTTTTGCTCAAATTTCTGGCGTTGGCAAGCGCAAATTAGAACAGTACGGTGAGACGTTTACGCGTGAGATTGCTAAATTTTGTCAGGCCCACAATCTCGAATCCGACAGCAGCGCAGATGAGACCTTGCCCCCGCCGAGCGCTTCATCCAATGACCTTGCTGACACCCACCTGACAACCTACAAACTCTACCAGCAGGGCCTCTCAGCCTCAGAAGTCGCCATTGAGCGGGGTCTGAGGCTGAGCACAATCATCAATCACTTCGCCTCGCTGATCGAGCACGGGCAAGAGATCGATCTCGACAAACTAGTCTCCCCCGAGCGACAAGTCCCCATCTTTGCCGCCATCGAGAAAGTCGGCCACCACTCCCTACGCACGATCCGCGACGAACTCGGCGAAACCTTTGACTACAACGAAATTAGTCTGGTCAGAGCCGCCTGGGAGAATCAGCGGTAATACCTAAGCTGTTGTTCAAAAATAACTTAGCACAGTGGCCTGCCTGAAAGAGATTCACCCAAAAAAAGATTGAACTTATGACATTTGAATGTTTTCATAACTTAATTTTAGTCAGAAAGTTTCTCATCGTTTTTCCTATTCAGCACTGAAAAATCTGATAGATGCCAAACTGAAGGTTACACTACCGCTGACGGAGTCTTCCACAAAGCGGGAAATGAGGCAAAGAATCAGCGTGTACCAATAGACACATAGAGAAAAGCTCTGCGGCAAAGCCCAGAGCCTTGTATCGTACCCTTGCAAATGAAATCAGGGAACGATGAGTCAAACTATACGTGAGCGCGGGAAAAAAGTCTTCCAAGCAGTCAAAGAGAAGTCATGTCAGGGGTTAGAAGCGATTGCGAGAGCGACAGGGATGTCGAAAAGCAGTGTGCATCGCCATCAGAAAGGCATCGAACGTCGAAACCAGTATCCAGAATCAGAATTTTGGGAAAGCGAAGCCGGTAGTGCATGGCTGAAGCTCTTGGTATTTGGGAGCATCTTTTTCTTTGGCATCAAGCATGGGATTGGTGTCGGAGAGCTATCCGCGTTTTTGAAAGCGCTGCGATTGGGTCTTCATGTGGGGTGTTCGCCTAGTGCCTTGGAGAAGTTGAAAGACCAAATGAAAGCAGCTATCACCGCCTATGAAGTGGCTCAAGCAGAGCATTGTCAACCTTGTGAGGGCCAAGGGATCGGGGTCGGCTCAGACGAAGTCTTCTTTGGCTTGCCCGTGCTTGTGCTCATGGAATTGGGCAGTGGTTACATTTTTACTGAAGTCCAGAGCGAAGATCACACCTACGAAACCTGGAAAGCCCAGATTCAAAAGTGGTGGAGTCAATCCGGATGGCACTGTCATTTTATGGTCAGTGACCGGGCCAAAGCCCTGATTAAGCTAGCCACAGAAGAGCTCGGTTGTGTAAGTGTGGCAGACCTGTTTCATGCGCTGCGGTCGTTAGGCCAACCGATAGGCAGTGCCCTGGGTCGTCAGCAGGCACGATTCGCCAAGCAGAACCAGACGCTACAAGCGAAGTGGGAAACCGCAAAGACTGAGGCCAAACGGGACTCATTGGCGCAATCATTAAAGACCCTATCGACTCAACAAGCGACCGTCTGCCAAGATCAACAGCAGTACCATGAGGTGATCAGGACCCTCTCTTTGAGCATTCATCCCTTTGACCTAGAGCGGCACGAAACACAGACCTGGAACGACCTCGAAACAGACCTGGTTACCCCGCTGGCACAGCTGCGGACTTTAGCACAGACTTACGGGGGGGCAAAAGCCATTCAGGCGATTGAGGCCTTTGACAAACAGCTCCCAGATATTGCCCAAGGCATTCATACTTGGTGGTTATGGGTAACTCAAGCCTTGGCGACTCAAACCGCCTCTGTTGAAGTGCAAAATTGGGTCATAGGAACCCTATTACCTTGGGTTTACTGGTTAGTGCAAACCGATAAAACTCACCAACCTGAGTTGAAATCTCGATACCAACAAGCTACCGATAACGCTGCCCAACAACTACTGGGGCATCCGCTCACGCAAACTATGGGGGCGGCTGAACGTCAAATCCGGATTGATTGGGCCAGGTGGATGGTGAGCAATTATCAACGCACCTCTTCCGGCGTCGAAGGGCGTAATGGTTATCTGACTCGCTTGCATCATTCGGGTCGAGGCTTCTCCGAGCAAACCCTAAAGGCACTCACCATCATCCACAATTTTCATCTCAAAAGATCGGATGGCACCACCGCTGCTCAGCGCTTATTTGACTATGAGTTTCCTGATTTATTTGAGTGGGTCGTTAACCAGATGGGCGCACTTCCACTGGCACGACAGTCTCAAAAAGCACATCGCCCCAATCCCTTTCACTTAGAAGGTTTCCCGGCTTAAAATATACCCCCCGCTGACAACAGTAAAAGTAAGTAACCCAATCTCAAAGGGCATACCGAAAGGTACTAGAGTAGCCACAATTGGATGAATAAGTGCTCCTACTGCTGCTCCTAGCCCTCCCATAAGGCTTACGATTCCTGTTCTCTTAACCAAACTGCTCATACCGAATATTTGCTTAACTCAACGTTACTTTGGCTTTCCCAGGCTCAGTAACGAACTACCGTCAACTGACGTTACCCCATATTCGCCTCAATCATCTATCGTAAGCTGGGGTTCAAAGAGAACATATATACTAAATTGAGGCAGTATTTCGGTAATTACTGATGGCTAAGTCTCGTAAGTTAGAAGCCGTTCAGGCTAGCATCAAAGCTATCCGCGATCAGCTCGATCCCCCGACGGAGGCGGCCATCGCCACGCTTCAGCAGGCCCTCAATAGTCGGCAGTCGGTTGCGATCGCGCAAGTCGCCAAACTCGCCCTCAACCATCGACTCACCCAACTCATCCCCGAACTCGCCACACAGTTTGAGCGCATGCTCACCAAAGGAGCCACCACCGACCCCAACTGCATTGCCAAACAAGCCATCGCCAACACCCTTTATCAGCTCGAATATCCTGAAACGGAGCTGTTTCTCTCCGGCATTCATCACATTCAAATGGAACCCGTCTGGGGCAAGTCAGTTGATACAGCCCCTGGTGTCAGGGCCATCTGCGCCCTGGGCCTGGTGCGCGTCAACTATCGCGATGTCATGATTGAGCTAGCCGACCTGCTGGCTGCTCCTGAAATAGAAGCCCGCATCGGCGCAGTTCGAGCTATTGCCTACAGCGAAAATCCCCAGGGCATTCCCCTCCTACGGTTAAAATTACACCTGGGCGATCCAGAACCTCAGGTACTCTCAGAGTGCTTTATTGCCCTGCTACAGCTTGCCCCAAAGCAGTCCTTTCCCCTGGTTGTCAAGTTTTTAGAATCATCCGAACCCACCATTTGTGAACTCGCTGCAATCGCCCTGGGTGAAGCTCGTGTTGCAGAAGCCTTCAAAGCGATTAAGCGGGTTTGGCAACAGACCCGAGAATCAGAGCTGAAGCAGAGTTTCTTACTTGCGATCGCCACCCTTCGCACCGATGAAGCCATCCATTTCCTAACCAGTCTGGTCAAGAAAGGCAATTTAGCAGATGCCAAAGACGCACTCATTGCCCTCAGCATCTATCGCCACACCGAAGACATCTGGCAAGTCGTCATAGCAGCCGCTCAACTGCGCAGTGACTTAGATCCTCAGCTGCTTGTCTAAAATTCAGCAAATTCTCAAACCTGCCTTATCCAATCGGCCTTCTAGCAAGTTTTCATAATCCTGCCAGCTTCTGACCTCAGAATCACTTCATTCCCTGACTCAAGATGGAATATCTACCCTAAAGACCCAATCCTGATAGTCTGGCTCACGATCTTCAGTAATAGCACTTAGCTTCTCGCGTATTTGATCAGTCACAGGGCGGTGGGTCGAACAATAATAGCTCTCAATCTGCCGCACCGGTGTCACCTTCGCCGCCGTGCCACTCAAGAAAACCTCATCGGCAATCAGGAGCTCTGATTTATCAACCGGTCGCTCAATCACCTCAAAACCCAAATCTTGAGCAATCGTCATCACACTATCGCGAGTGATGCCCTCTAAAATATCTTGCTCATAGCCAGGGGTGATCACCTTTCCATCCCGCACTAAGAAAATATTCATTCCCGAAGCTTCGCTGACTTTTCCTTGGGAGTTCATCAAAATAGCTTCATCAAAGCCAGACTCCACCGCCTCTGTTTTCGCCAGCGAAGACGTAATGTAGGCACCGCTAATCTTTCCACGAAGCGGCAAACTCCTATCTTCCTGACGATACCAGGAGCTGATCCGACAGCTTACCCCCTCTGGCGACAGATAGTCTCCCAGCTCTAGACCATAGACAAAAAAGTCCTTGCTAACCTTATGCAATCGAGGCGCAATCCCCAAGTCAGAGGTGTACACAAAAGGTCGAATATAGAACGAAACTGCCGGTGCATTCTTTTTAACAAAATCAACAATCACACTCTGGATTTTATCCGCTGGCAACTCAAAATTTAAGAATCGCGCACTCTTGCTCAAGCGCTGACAATGTCGATCTAAACGAAACAGCAAAATCTGGTTAGGATTCTGAGGATTGGGAATCCCCCGCAGCCCTCCAAATGCACCCGTACCGTAGTGAAGCGCATGGGTCGCGATCGAAATATTTGCCTCCCCAAACGGGACAAACCTCCCCTCAAAATAAGCAGTCGGCAGGAAATTATGCATTAGACTCAGAAATCTTACACGGGCTTCTTACCAGAATAAAACCCTGCCGTCTCTAAAAGCAGTTTAGATCACAGAATCTTAGCGATTGCCCGCCCTGATAAAATACCCAACAAAACCAACAGCGCGCCCTCCTTGATTGAAGGGCGCGCTGTTGGTTCAAAAGATGACCTGGCACCGAGCTATTTTGACAAGGGGCTACCCCCTCACTATCTTCGCCGCAGGTACGTTTCACATCTGAGTTCGGGATGGGTCAGTGTGGGGCCATACCGCCATTGGCACCAGGAATGATGTTGGGCTGTTGATTCAGA
>JBCDDJ010000148.1:0-13551 GCA_039180385.1 Cyanobacteria bacterium P01_G01_bin.38
AAGATCGCGGCAAAAATCACCACGGCGGCAATAGAGACTTTGGCCTTGCCGCGATTGCGGGCTGAAAAGTTGTTGAGGTTAAAGTGCATCCCGGCCCAGTGGATGATCGAGGCAATCCACCACAGGCGACCGCGCAGGGCTCGATAGCCTCCCTGGATAAACCCATTGGCAGCTTTGTAATCTTCTGGGTACCAGGGATGCCAGGCGTTATCAACCCCTTGCTTGTTGGTGTGGATGTGGTGATAGTCGTGCAGCAACCGCCAGCAGTGAAACGGATAGATTAGCGGCAGCATAAAAATGTGACCGACCCAATCGTTGACCCAGCGACGTTTGGCAAAGGAGCGATGACCGCAATCATGGGCAATCACAAAAAAGCCCGTGAGAGCGGTGCCGGTCAAAAACCAGGTCACGGGTAGTAAGAACCAGGGAGACAGTGCGATCGCAGCATAGCCCAATATCACTGCAACGACGCTCAACACAATCGACTGCCAGGCTTTACGCCGATCTTTCTGAAAACATTCTGGGGGTAGCGTTTTGATCACATCTTTGAGTTGGAGTGATGCTAGCCCGTCAGCGTTAGCCTGGGGATTGGGCCTATTTATCGTTGCAGTCATAAATTTATTGGAGTCTCTAGGTAGGTGTTGGACAAAAGCGCACAGCAAAAACTGCCAGCGTCACAAAAGCGCTGGCAATTAGACATTACGCTCACGTGCAAAATTGATCTGCCTTGGGGCATGTGTGCCCACAGCCCCCCGATGACATGAGAGGACTTAACAAATCTTCTAGATTTTACTATGCTAAGGTTCCCATTACGCTTTGAAAGCTGCTTGAACCGTTAGAAACCCGACGGATGGCCTAGATTTATAGGGCCTGGCTTTATCAAGGATGCATTATGAAAACCATTGGTTTGATTGGCGGCATGAGTTGGGAGTCAACTGCGACGTACTACCAACTTTTAAACGAACTGGCGAGGCAGCAGCTGGGGGGGCTGCATTCGGCGGAGCTGCTGCTGTGGTCCTTTGACTTTGCGGAGATTGAGGCGCTGCAAGCCGTAGAAGATTGGACAACAGCTACCGCTCGCATGGTAGAGGCGGCGCAAAGATTGGCCGCAGGTGGGGCTGAGTGCCTGCTAATCTGCACCAATACCATGCATAAAATGGCCGATGCCGTACAGACCGCTGTCGGGATTCCGCTATTGCACATTGCCGATGCGACGGCGGTGGCGGTGCAGCAGGCTGGTCTCAGTCGAGTGGGCCTACTGGGGACGCGCTATACGATGGAGCAGCCTTTTTACAAAGGGCGTCTCACGGAGAAATATGGCCTAGATGTGCTGATTCCTGAGGAGCCTGGGCGAACGCAGATACACGACATTATCTATGACGAACTGTGCCAGGGCATCATTCGGGACAAGTCTAAGCAGCAGTATCGGTCAGTGATTGAGCTGCTGCTCCACCAGGGAGCCGAGGGGATTATTCTCGGTTGCACAGAAATTGGCTTACTCATCCAGCAGGAGGATGTGGCGGTTTCGGTGTTTGACACGACCTCAATTCATGCAGCGGCTGCCCTTGAATTTGCGATGGGTGGGCTGGCAACCGATGCTAAACCAAACTTTGAGGACAGTAACCCAGACCTTCGATAAACCGTTGCCGAAAGGCTTCTAGCTCGACAATATTGGGCACGCCGTGGGAGACGATCACGACCTGCCGACGATTCATTACCTCGGTGGGAGAACACCCACGGTCTAGATCCCTCAGGGCCGTTCTGATTGCCTTTGAGGGTTGATAATCAATGCCATTCTCATTCAAAAATGCTTTCAAGTCCCCTGTCAGCTGGGGATCTAAACCGCTTTTTAGATTAATGGCCAAAATCCAACGGTCGATCAAATAGATAACAGTGACGGCGTGGGTGAGACCACTGAATTGGGTCAGCAAGTGATCGATCACCCGCGAAGCCAACGTGGCATTCATAAAACAGTAAATCGCTTTCATCATTCCTCTCCTAGCTGTTGGGGCACTGATTAGCAGGGAGGTTGCCTATCGCTGAAAAGCAGCGTTCACAACAGACCTGGTGCTTCACATTCATTTATACAGGAACAATCTGAAGAAAATGTGAAGATTGCAGAGTTATCGTCCTTGGGGGCTTACTGATCGTCTGCCCCACAAGCGACAGTGAGATGGGTATCAACCTCGGCGGTATGATGTCTAAAATTCTGAATCCTGGATGATGTCTAAATTTTGACAGCACTGGCCTGATCGGGCAAAGTGCTGATCGGGCAAAGTGCTGATTTTGCAAAGTTAAGGAGGCCAATGCATGGTAAGGCTGCAACGCAAATTTGGACAGGTGGGGGCGATCGCAACCCTGTTAGTGGCCTCGGCTTGCAATCAAGTCGCGGTTAACCAGGCGGGTGCCCAGCAATACGACGCCACCGCCACCGTCACCTATACCTGGCAGGTGGCCTACACCCCCGCTGGCCCCTCCCCCGATCGGCCCAACGATACGCGGCTTGAGCAGTTTGAGAGCGTTTCTCTGGTTAATCACAACGGCACCCGCCCCGGCGAAGCGGTCACTGGCCCTGACGAAAAAGGGCTATGGTGGCCAGCACTCCCCCCTAAACCCACGGTCGATGATCTCGAAAATCGGGCGGCCAAAGACGAGCGGGCAGGCCAACCCGAGCTGATCAAATCCGTAGACTATGCCATCGCCTTTGATAAAGCGGGAGAGTCGGTTAACCTGCCCACCAACTATCAGGTCTACCGCCAGGCAGTCAAAGCGTATCCTGATCAGCTATCGCTGTCCCTAACGCTGGGGCCGAATGATGCGTCAGTGATTAATGCGAAAATTCAATAATTGCTTGTGCCAGTATAATCTTCAGCTAAGACCTAAATTCAACGATTTCTGACTTTAGGCCGCGATCGAAATAGGAATAACGCCATGAGCAGCCAAATCATCGATGCACAACTGCAAGCCTATCGCGATCAGTTGGATGCGCTGCTCAGTCAGGTTTATCAGCTCGCGGCCATTATTAATGACACCTCTCTGCAAGAGACCACCGACAATCTGAGAAAAAATATTAATGAGCCTTTCCTATTTGTGATTGTGGGTGAGGTCAAAGCTGGGAAGAGCAGTTTTATCAATGCCCTGCTGGGGGCGGAGGTCTGCGCCACCGATGTGGAGCCCTGCACCGACATTGTGCAGCAAATTGTCTATGCAGATACCCCCTTTGAGCAGCAGGTTGAACCCAGCCTCAAAAAGATCGGTCGCCCCATTGAGATTCTCAAAGAGATTTCGATTGTGGATACGCCGGGCACCAATACGATTATTCAGAACCATCAAATCATTACCGAGAGATATATCCCTAACAGCGATCTCACCTTTTTTGTCCTGTTTGCCAAAAATCCTTACCAAAAGAGCGCCTGGGATTTTTTGGGCTACGTCAGCGACCAGTGGCGCAAAAAAGTGATTTTTATTTTGCAACAGGCCGATCTGCTCAGAAAAGCAGAAGACTTAGAGACGAATATCGCCCGAGTCAAAGAGCTGGCTAACCAGCATCGCATCGCATCACCCATGATTTTCCCGACCTCCGCTGAGCTAGAACAGGAGGGGAATTTGGATGGCAGTGGTTTTCAGGCCGTACGGCAATATATCAAAGATATTGTGGCCACGGGGGAGACCTATCGGATCAAACTGCGGTCGGTGAGTGAGACCACCCGGATCTTGATCGGTGACCTGGCAGAGCACATCGAAGCCGTTGAGCAGCGGTTACAAACCGATCGGCTGGCGGTGGCGCGGCTCAAGCGACGGTTTGAGAATGGACAGTCGCGATCGCAACTCGAAGTCGACGGCCTAGTCCGACAGCTGCTCGATCGCTACGACACCATCACCACCCGCATCAAAGGAGAGTTTCGCGAACAGCTGTCATTTTTGAATGTCGTGGGGCGTTCGTTTCGCGGCATCTTTGATCGTGAATCCTCTCTCAAACAGTGGATCAACGCATTTGTCGAACGCTGCCAAGAAGAACTCAGGGTTGAGCTACAAGACTTTGCCAATGATGGCACTGCCCATCTGGTGGACGGCATTCGTCAGTTTGGAGAAGATCTCACCCTGGATCTAGAGGGTATTCCCACCGGGCAGGTCAAAAGTGGCCGCATCCCGGTCAAAATTTTAGAACGCCGTCAAGAAGTTATCGAAGGGATCAAGGCCAAAGTTGAGAACCTGCTAGAGGACGACGGTCTGATCAAAACCCTCAACCCTGGATTTGAAGGCGAAGCAGCGGGCATTGGTGGGGCCTTCGCCGCCGTAGCGGTGGCGATTATCCAGGTGATTGAGCTACTGACGGCACAGCTGATTTTAAGCACCCTGGAGGTCGCCTTTGCAGGCATTGGGGTACTGGTGTTTGCAGTGGGCTTTACCTGGCGACGTAATCGCATCATTCAAGAATTTGAACGTTCGCTCGACAGTGCTAAGGTCACTTTCGCCCAAGATGCCACCGACCGTCTTAACCAAAAGCTCGGCCTGATTTACACCGACCTGGAACGAGAATGCGCTCAGTTTTATGCGGATGTCGAGCAGGAGGAACGCGAGATCAAGCCCATTCTAGAAAAGTTTGCCACCGTCCAGACAGCGTCACAAAAGGTCTTTAATCAGCTGCAAACGGGCTTGGGGCAGCGCAATTGATCCTCCCCTCAAGTTATTCGCTGAATTTCCGGCATTAGAAATTCTGACGTATCAATATTGACAAATCCCACAACGCGCACTTTAATGTAGATGTCGAGTGCATGATGACTTCACGAACAATAACTCACTGTGAAGCTAAATACCGACTGGGGCAGGCTACCGTTAAGAATATTCCCTGTCAGCGTTTGATCGGTGCAAATTTTCTACCCTAATCTATCCTCAAGCTCCTGTTCATAAGCAGGTCTAGATGCTACTATTCAAGGGCTTCTAGGATACTTAAGTAATGTTCCCTTGCAGAGATAATCCTTGCAGAGATATTGTGTAATCTCTAGGATCTTGGGTCTGATGTCATAGGCCCAACTGCCTGTCTCCTGTAGAACAAAATGCGGCATACTCCCTATATTTAAGCACTGATCGCAATCGAGACATTGCGATCGAGTTGTGACCGCATCGCAGCAACCGCGACTCATTGTTTAACCTGTTCGTTAGCCGATATTTAGGCTATGCGTTCAAATTTGCTCTGCTGTCAAAAAGTCTTCTAATCCACATTAAGCCGTGGATTCAAGATATCTCCTTTTGTGATTAAAAGGGGCAGCTTTTGCATGTCGCCGCTGCAACGAGCCCAACTAAGACTCAACTTGTAAGAGACGCGATTTTCTAATTATGGCACCCAACATGAAAGCTTCTGATTCTAACATGATGCCCTTAAACTTAGACGATACCCCTGGCAACAATACCCTCAAAGGGGGGAGCAGTGACGATGTTCTGTCTGCGCGTAATGGCAACGATCGACTGCGAGGCAACGCCGGGGATGACGTGCTAATTTCCTACAGCGACGCAGGTGAGCCGCCGGTACTGGGTAAACAGGTGGTTAACAAAAATGAGCCGCTAAAGGCCAGTAGAGACATGATGACTGGGGGAGCCGGGGCGGACACATTTATGTGGGCGCTTGAGATCGACGCTAAAGAAGAGTTTCTCGAGAAGCATACTCGGTCTGATGGACGCATCAACGGGGCTAACAACGCCCTGGCAGGGGAAAACAACAACAGCCATGACCACTGGCTAGAAAGCATTGGCAACGACGTCGTCACCGACTTTAACCTCGAGCAAGGAGATAAGCTGGTGGTTCGCGGCCATACGGCTGAGAATTACAAGATTGAGAAGAAGGGCATGGACTATGTCTTGCACCTGCGCTCTAACCAGGGCAATGCTGACCAAAACAATCCCAACGGGGCCCATGATGGCGATCTGGTCGGGACGATTCGGTTGCAAAAGGCCGCGGCTAAATATAGCGAAGACCAAATCCGCGAGGCCCTCACCGTAGAGAATATGGTGAACTACGTCGCCGACGGTCGTGGCATTGAGGTGGTCAAGGAAGACACCACTGGCAACCAAAGCGGCATTGCCAATGCCCCGGAAGATTACCGGACCATGGCGATGAGCTTAGCCGACACCGCTGGCAATGACATCCTTAGAGGGCGTGCTGGTGATGATGTTTTGTCTGCCCGCAATGGCAACGATCGATTGCGGGGCAACGCCGGGGATGATGTGCTGATCTCTTATAGTGACGCAGGTGAACCGCCGGTCCTCGGCAAGCAGGTCGTCAACCAAAATGAGCCCTTAAAGAACAGCAGAGACGTCATGACCGGGGGGGCTGGCGCGGACACCTTTATGTTCGCTGGTGAGATCGACGCTAAGGAAGAATTTCTCGAGAAGCATACTCAGTCTGATGGCCGCATCAACGGGGCTAACAATGCCCTGGCGGGAGAGAATAACAATAGCCACGATCACTGGCTCGAGAGCATCGGCAACGACGTGATCACCGACTTAAACCTCGACGAGGGTGACAAAATTGTGATCCAAGGCCATACGGCTGAGAATTACAAAATCGAGAAGAAGGGCATGGACTATGTCTTGCACCTGCGCTCTAACCAGGGCAATGCTGACCAAAACAACCCCAACGGGGCCCATGATGGCGACTTGGTCGGGACGATTCGGTTAAAAAAGGCGGCTGCGAAATATAGCGAGCAGCAAATCCGTGACGCCATCACCTTAGACAATATGGTGAACTACGTTGCCGACGGTCGCGGCATTGAGGTGGTCGAAGCAGATACCACCGCCAACCAAAGCGGTATCGCCAACGGGGAAATGCGCATCCAGGCCGAAGACATGCGGTTGACCGGCGCTTATCGGACCGAAGGGGTTAAATTTGCCTCTGGCAAAGAAGTTATCGGCTTTAGGGGCGGTGCCAGGGATGAGACCGGAACAGCTGCCTTTAAATTTAAGGGGGTAACCGGCAAGTACGACATGAAGATAGCGTACTATGACGAAAACGATGGCACTGGTAAGTTTCAGATTCAAAAGGGCAGCAAGCAAGTCGCAGCCTTTGACCTAGATCAGCAGCTCCCCAGCGACAGGCCAAACGAGAAGACATTCACAACCAAGACGATCTCCGGCATTGATATCAAGCGCGGAGAGCTGTTCAAAATCAACGGCTTTGAAGACGGTAACGAGCATGCCCGCGTTGACTACGTTGAGTTTGTTAAGAGCGGCAGTGGCGCGCCAGCCCCCACCCCAGAGCCGACCCCAGAGCCGACCCCAGAACCAGCCCCAACCCCAGAATCAGAGCCAACCCCAGAGCCCCCCATGGATGCGCCTTTGACCTCCCTGAGTCTGGCCGATACCCAAGGCAGTGACAAACTGATGGGTGGCGCTAAAGCTGACGTGCTGTCTGCCCGCAATGGCAACGACACCCTAATGGGTGGCGGCGGCGATGACGTGCTGATTTCTTACTCTGATGCGGGTGAGCCCCCCGTATTGGGTAAGCAAGTGGTTAACCAAAATGAGCCATTAAAGGCCAGTAATGATGTGATGACCGGGGGTGACGGGGCTGACACCTTCATGTTTGCTGGCGAGATCGACGCCAAAGAGAAGTTCCTCAAGAAACATACCCAGGGGGATGGTCGCATCAACGGAGCTAACAATGCCCTGGCAGGGGAGAACAACAACAGCCATGACCACTGGCTCGAGAGCATTGGCAACGATGTGATCACTGACTTCAGTCTGGAGCAGGGCGACAAGATTGTGATTCAGGGTCACACAGCTGAGAACTACAAGATTGAAAAGACGGGCATGGACTACGTCTTGCACCTGCGCTCTAACCAGGGCAATGCTGACCAAAACAACCCCAACGGGGCCCATGATGGCGATTTAGTTGGCACAATCAAGCTCCAGGGAGCCGCCAAATACAGCGAATCTAAAATTCGCGGCGCGATCAAGCTAGACAATATGGTGAACTACGTTGCTGACGGTCGTGGCATCGAAGTGGTCAAGGAAGATAGCACCGCCAACCAAAGCGATATTGCTATGGGCAGCATGCGCATCCAGGGTGAAGCCATGGAGCTGTCAGGGGCGTACAAGGTCAAGTCTAATAAAGTCGCCTCGGGCGGTGAGCTTATCAGCCTGATAGGGGGCCCCAATGACGAGACTGGTACGGCGTCCTTTAAGTTTGGCGGCAAAACCGGCAAGTACGACGTTAAAATCGCCTACTTTGATGAGAACGATGGCGAAGGTAAACTAGAGCTGATGCAGGGCGATCAGCAACTGGTCGGCATCGACCTGGATCAAAGTCTAGGAAGCCGGTTTGCCGATGAGAAAACCCTCACCAGCAAGATGCTGACGGGCGTCAGCGTCAAGTCTGGCGACATCTTTAGCATCAAGGGCTATGAGGATGGATCGCCCGCCACCGCAGAGCATGGCCGGGTTGACTACATCGAGTTTATGCCGATGGGCTCAATGTCTAAGTCGATGGATGACAAGCCCAAGTCTATAGGCATGGACACCATGATGGCGACAACGCCCTATGAAAGTGAGCCAGCCATGGCTGGCATGGGCTAAGACCTCATTCCCTGTCCCCCTTCTCTCGAGTTTGAGAGAAGGGAGCAGGGGAGATCCTTCAGGATTCATCGATTTTGTCGATCCCCCTGAGATCGCATTAGACCGCCCCCAAATCTTGCAACATCAGCTTTTGAGCAGGGGTCACCCCAGTCATGCCTGAGATTTGCATTTTTTCGTAGGGGCGTTCGAGGGTGAGTGTCTTTAAGAGTTGACCAGACTTTACTTGCCAAAGCTTTAAGCTACCGTCATCGCTGGCGCTGATGAGCCGATTCCCATCAGGGCTGATATCTATTGAACGAACGAGCTTCTGGTGACCTTGGAGAGTCTGCCAACAAGCTTGAGCGTCTGCTGAATCACGCATATCGGCGGCTAGATGGTTTTCTGACGGGCCCCAATGCCATAGTTTCACGTAGCAGTCTGCGCCGCTGCTAGCCAGCCACTGAGCATCCGGGCTAAACGCCACAGCATGAACCTGATTGGTATGCCCCAGAAAAGTGTTTGTCTCTCCGGTTTTGAGATCTCTCACCTGCACCGCCCCATCGGCATGACCACTGGCCAGGAATCGGCCATTGGGGCTAAATGCCAGGGCCATGACCCAACTATGCGGGCTCTCCCAACGCAGTAAGCAGTCTCCCGTTGAGACGGCCCAATAGCGAATAGTCGCGTCTAGCCCGCCGCTGGCTAACCACTGACCATTGGGATGAAACGCCACGGCCCAAATACCACTGGTGTGGCCGGGTAAAATCTGTTGACACTGCCCGGTCTCTACCTGCCATAGGCGGATCTCTTGCTCAATCCCGGCGCTGGCCAGAAAACTCCCCTGGGGGTGAAAGGCGAGGGTCCAAATCCAGCCCTGGTGGCCTTGCAGCGTGTTTATTAATTGGCCGGTCTGGGTATCCCAGAGACGGAGGCACCCCTCTACGCCGCCCGTGGCCAGTTTGTGGCCAGTCGGGTCGTAGGCCAACTGCCACACCCACCCTGAGTGCGCCAGACAGGTATGGGCCTGACCAGCAGCAATCTCCCAAAGGTTAACACCTGGGGTGCTGCCCCCGCTGGCGATCTGTTGTCCATCGGGGCTAAATGCAACGGTATAAATCTGTCGGGTGTAGCCTTGCCAGGTGCGATCGCACTGCCCCGTTTGCAGATTCCACACTTTAATCCGCTGATCGGCCCCACCACTGATCAAGGTATGCCCCTCTGGCGTAAAGGTCACGGCCCGTACCCCAAGGGTGTGCCCTGCCAGGGTCTGGATACAGTGCCTGGTGTTGATATTCCATCGTTTGATCAGACTGTCTTCGCTGCTGCTGACCAACTCAGCCGCCGTCGGGTGAAACTTTACCGACCACACGCCGCTGGTGTGCCCGGTAAAGGTATAGCAGTCGTCACCTCGCACCGACCACACTTTAACTGCGCAGTCGACACTGCCGCTGGCTAACCAATGCCCATCGGGGGAGAAACTCACTGACCACACCCAGTTTTGGTGGCCTTGAAAGACCCGCAGACATTTCTCATTGAGGGTATTCCACAGACGCAAGGTGCCGTCTTCGCTACCGCTGACTAAGCGGCGGGCATAGGGGTGCCAGGCAATCGCACAGACAGCGGCATCGTGCCCCGCCAAGACCGCCACAGCTGCTTTGCTCTCTACATTCCACAGGCGGATAGTGCCGTCTTTACTGGCACTGGCTAAAATCTCACCGTCGGCACTGAAGGCCACTGATCGGACCCAGTTTTGGTGGCCCTGCCAGATATGGTGACAGTGTCCAGTGGCCACCGACCACAGCTTAATAGTCCGATCTTCGCTACCGCTGGCTAACCACTGGCCATCTGGGCTAAAGGCTACGGTGAGGACCCAACCTTGGTGACCTTTTAACACCGCCTGCAAGGTGTCAGTGGCTAAATCCCAAAGGCGAATTTCACTCTGGGTATCCCCACTGGCTAACCATCGACCGTCTGGGCTGCAAGCCAGGGCAGAAATGCTGCTAAAGGTTTGGGTAAAGGCAGTCTGGCGCAAATCAGCCCCAGATAAATTAGCACGTTTCAGGGTCTTGCTACGTAAATCGGCATGCCACAGGGGCAAGTGAGATAAATCTAAGTCGTTCAAATTAGACTGTAACTGCCCCAGGAGATTAACCAGGTTACCCGCCGCGTATCCAACCGGTTGGGTGGGTCGCTGGTGCAACTGGGATAAGCCCGCGGTTAAGCATTGATAAATTTGTTGAGGAGACCCAAGGGCCTGGTGCAGATGCGTTAGGAGCGGGGTGAGCAAACATCGAATTTGGGCGTCACGAATAGCGTCTGGGGCGTGGGGTTTGAGCAGCGCATAGTGGTGAAGGATCTGCCCGTTTTGAGAGGGGCCGGTCTGAGAGGGGCCGGTCTGAGAGGGGCCGGTCTGAGAGAGCCTATCCTGAGCTAATAATTCGGCACTCAGGGTTTCTATTAGGTGGGTGGTGCCATAGGCCATCACGACGGGCTGTAGGGTAAACCGCACTTCTGTAGACCCCATCCGGGCAGTATCCGCATCGACAGACCTCGGCTCAGACCCTGGACGCTCTACGATGTTTTTTTCAATCAGACTGCGCCAGGTCAATGATTCCAGGGCTTCTAGCAGTTGGGCGGAGGATACCGGGGGAAAGAGATCTTGTTGCAAGGTTTGCACGGTAATGGGGGTGCGATCGCAAACCAACCAATTGATAATCTGTTGCTCTAGCCCCGACAGCCGCTTGAACTGATCCTCAAGCAGACGGCGAATGCCGTTAAAAATCACCACGTCTTGTTGCAAAAAGCTAGAAATTTGCCCCAGGAACAGATCTCGAATTGACGTTGCCACTATTTTTAAGGCCAGGGGGTTCCCATCATACTGCTGTACCAGTGATTGCATCTCTGCAACGGTCCCAATGATCCCCTTAGCCTTGATCAGAGTGATGGCTGACTCCACCGATAGCCCCTTGAGAGAAAAACTTCTGACGGGCAAATTAGCCCCTTCCAAAGCACCCACTTCAGAGGGTTTTTCTCGACTGGTTAAGATTACACAGCTGTTGTGGTTGATCTCTCCCAAGCTGTGCAACAACTGGCCATAGGCCGCATAGCCTGGGCGATAACGCCCCGCCTTGCCTTCGTCTAAAAGAGTTTCTCCATTATCTAAGATCAACAAGCAGCGACGCTGGGTCAGTCCCTCTAAAAGTAGTCGTTGCCATTGATCCAGGGTTTGGGTAGCGGCGTCTGAGGGGGTGATCGATAACCCTTGCAACCAATCTTGAACAAGCGCCTCTGCCGTGGGAGCATAGCGCAGCGATCGCCAAATCACCCGCTCAAAATCGCCCAGTAGACTGTGGGCCAACTGCACCGCCAATGCCGTTTTACCCATTCCCCCCAGACCTAAGATTGTCACCAGGCGACAGCGATCTTGGGTGATCCAGTCTCTTAACTGTTGCAACTCCTGCTCCCGACCGCAAAAACCCTGGCAATCAGGGGCATCGTTCCAAGTGACAGTGCCCATCAGGCTCGTGGTGGGTCCCGACGTCTGCCCCACCGCTTGGACGTCCTGCCACTCTAAACCCAACACCTGACAATAAGCTTGAAAGGCCGATGCATTAATGGGTTGTCGTCCTGCCAGAAACCGCTTCCAGGTTCCTTCTGATATCCCCCTTGCTAGCTTACCAGTGAGGTTCCAATCGACCCCCATGATCTCGCTAGCCGCCTGCAACCAATAAAAGTCATAAATCGGTAAGCCTTGCGACTTCCGCGCCTGCCTAATCTTAGCAAGCCCCTCTGCTGAGGCCTTGAACGATGCCATGCGCCATACCCTATATCCCTGATTGATACGTTCTAGTCTACCTATAAAAAAGATTGTAGCGGTTGCTACATACATTGATCTAGACATTTCTTTGCCCCGCTTAAAAAGTACCCGCACAGGTACTTTTTAAGCCTGGCTGTAGCCTCGATTGCGTGATATCCAACTCCAAATCTCAGCGCTGCTATGGTTTCTCAGATAATTCTCAGTTTCCTGAAGGCTCTATGGAACAAAGACTTTGCCTGTTTTCCTCTGATTAAAAGCACTTCCCGACCCTGCCAAGGCCAGTGTTTGCCCACTCCAGGACTGATCCAATTTTGATCTGACAGACTCTACGCAAAGTTGCGACCTTGGGGTTAACAGTTTCAACAAACTGGGGGCCACACTCGCCCCTAAACCTTGGCCACATCCAGACCTGTAGTTTGCCTACGGGAAAAACTCAAGTTTTCAAGCTGGATGTGGTTGAGTTCCCATCTATTCATTCAGGAGGCTAACGCCATGCAAACCGTAGATTTGACCATGACCGCTGCTGAGACCGCCCTGGGTCTAGCCCTACCCCACTACCAGTTGATGCAGAGAATGCGAAACCGTTTAGAGGGCAATGTCACGATCGAGGGCCCAATGTCAGGCATGTGCATCCGAGGCGATCGGCTACCACTCGGCAGCGCCCTACTCGGACCCTATGACCAATTTTCTGCCCTTGCCGACGGGCTACTGGACGAGCTGATTGAAATCACAGCAGTGAGCCTGTGTTTTATCGAAGGCGATCCGGGTCTCGTGGGAGAGCCGGGGCGAGAAATTAATACAGAAGGAGAAATTCAGGTTCCCCAAAATACTAAGCTGCGCTTAGAAGGCACCGTGACCCTATTAGACACCGCTGGCGTTAGCCTCACCGCAGACTTTTTTGTCAAACGGGGTGAGCCCAACCTGAGTTTCAGATTTACCCTGCCTGCACCCCAAACCAACGTAGCGCCCACCCTGGGCATTGGCACTTTCTTCCCCGATGTCCCCCTGGTGCGAGCGTTGCAATATACTAACCCAGTCATTATTCTAACCACTACAGATGCTGCCTATGACCCGGCCCTAGATGCCAACGTCAACACCGGCCTTAACTTTTACGGCACCTTTTTAACCCAAGACACAGGCGATCGCACCCTCGACTTTATCGGCGGCATCCTGCGGACCCGAGC
>JBCDDJ010000149.1:0-13504 GCA_039180385.1 Cyanobacteria bacterium P01_G01_bin.38
TCTCAAGCTGCTGGCAGACCTAAATCAACGCTTGGGCCATCCCGTTGATCTGGCCCTCAAACGCCCGCAGCAAAAATCTTACCCACCTATCCACGGACTGTACTTGCTGTTGCGGGCAACCGGAATTGTCCAGGTGACTGCTCACGGCAAACAACATAAACTGGTGCTTAATCCTCCAGTCTATGACGCCTGGCAGCAGTTAAATCCAACTGAGCGCTATTGCACCCTCTTAGAGGCCTGGTTCGTTCGCGGTCATGCCGAGATGCTGGGCGATGAACGTGGGGACCCCTTTACTGAGGGCAATCGCTGTCTCAATGCCTGGCCAAGTATTGCTAAGGAGAAAAAACATACCTACTCGAAATATACTGCGCAAGATCGCCTCAGCTACTGGCCAGGGTTCCATAATCTGGCACTGATGGAGATGTTTGGCCTGCTTCAGATTACCGCTGGCAAGCCAGAGGCGGGCAAGGGCTGGCGAATTAAAAGTGTTGAAGCTCTCCCCTGGGGTAAGGCGCTGCTGGCGCTGCTGGCCAATGCCTATCTGAGCAAAAATCTGACGTGGGCTTCTGAAAACGATCCCACACTGCCCTTTAACGAGCTACAGCCTTTCCTGCAACCTTACTTTCCCGAATGGCAAAAGAGTCTGGAGCTGCCCAGCCAGCCATTTCGACCCGGACGCCATATCTTTAAGGTGTCGCTGGGTAAGATCTGGCGACGCATTGCGATTTCTGCAGATGCCACCTTATCACATCTTAGTGGCCTGATTCTGGATTCTGTAGATTTCGATTCTGACCATCTGTATATGTTCAATTACACCAATGAGGTGGGTCGAAAGGTGGAGGTGATGTGCCCTTACTCAGATGGTGACCTTTTTACAAGCGAGGTCCAAATCGGCAGCTTGCCCCTGGCTGAGGGGGGCGTGATGGAGTACATTTTTGACTTTGGGGATTGGTGGAAATTTGAGATGCAGTTAGAAGTGGTTGAACCGGAACCAGAGCCGGAGCTGGAGAGGGGCTTTGTGAAAAAAACAAAGTCTAAACGGCGTCGGGCTAAGTCTCGCAAACCCCTGGGAGAAATCATCGAAGTTCACGGCGAGGCACCCCCCCAATATCCTGACTATGATGAGGAGTGGTAGGCAAATTGCAGAATCGAGCCCTGCCAGTCTCCATAGCCATTGAGGATTTCTTTGAAGGGCTCTGGGGTGCGATCGCGAATTATGTTTTTCCAAAAAGTAAGGGCTTCTATATGACCGGGGAGCTGTCGTAGTTCCCAGATGCCCGGATGTTGCTCAAAAATATGCATCGCCATGGCTCGACCTATCCCCTGACGGCGATAGCGTTTCATGACAAAAAATTCTGCCATGCTGTAGTCACTCTCGAGCAAATAATGGTGGGTGTTGACCAGGGCAAAGCCTGCCAGTTTACCTGACAATTTGGCGAGATAGGGATATCGCCCCGGCTCAACCCAGTAATGATCTAGATAAGGATAGCCAAACTCACCCTGCTCGTTCAAATCAGCGTTTGAGAAGGGGGAGAGATCATGCTGATGCAGCTCTAGCAGATGTCTCAGAATCAGCTTATCCTGCCTCAAAGCCTTATAAATCTCAAGCGCCATAGGGGTCTCCAGAAACCGGGTTTCTTTCAGGCTATCAACAGTACCTAAAAATTTTCCAGAGAAACCGGGTTTCTCGGCGGGAGGGAGCTTTCTCAATATATGGCCACGGGCTACTCTCCCTCCCAATAGTCGAGACCAATTTTCTCGCGTCCAACAAAGAGAAACATGTCTGGCTGTTGATCTGCCCCTGTAGGGAAATCAGCTATTATCCCAAACTTGTCTGAATCTGGATATTCGGCAATCTCGGGCGAGAGTTTAGTGCTGACGGCCAGGTATTTTAAGTCCACCGTGCCCGTGTTGATAATCTGGTGGGCGGTTTTGCGATTGCCCGCCGGGCAGGCAATGATATCGCCTGGACGAATCGGGTAAGTCGCCTCTCCAATGCGGATTTCGCCTTCGCCTTCGAGGATATAAAACATTTCCTCATTCACCCGATGGTTATGAAACGGATAGGCCCGCTTGCCAGGGGGCACAACGGTAAGGTTATAGCCTAGCTTTTGCGCCCCGATCTGCGCTCCAATTGGGCACATCCGCGCATCAAAGCGCTCGGCGGCATCGCCTTGGGCAGCCCAGGCGGCAGGGCGGGGCTGTGGATTGAGGTCAGCAATATTGATAATGGGTTTGCTCATGACTTCCTCCAAAACGTCCAGAAACTGGGTTTCTGGATTTGCCGCCAGCGTTAACCCAGCTCAAAGGTTGTCACCCCAAAGATGCGGTCTATGGGTAGTCCAGGTTCCCCCTGTGTATACATCCGAGCGGTTTCAAACATGCTATTCATGTCATATCGCTTTGCTAGCTCAACCGCGGGGGGGTTGGTTTCCGGCACATCCAGATAAAAGGGGTTCTCGGCAGGTACGTTTGCTTTCAACGCAAGAAAGAGCCTTTCTGCATACTGGGGCGCATCTGCAAACAAAGGACCTATTTTATAACCCGTTCGACAAGCCCTGAGTATGCCGTACCCTACCAGGGCTTGATCATGCATTAGCCCGACGGCGTGACTGCTGGGTTGAGTCAGCCAGCATTTGAGAAACTGGGCACGATTGTCTGGGAAAAAGGCTCTGTCGTACTCAATGATCGTGTCGATGGGTAGCGACGATAGGGACACTAGATTCGCTGGTGTATCCGCTGCCACCCCATCCCCCATGCCCTCATAGCGGATATTTCGATAGGCTAGGGTAAACCCAGACTCAATATAGTTATCTTGCTGGGCGACTACCCCATCCAGGCCGATATTACGACCTTGCAAATAATCAAGTCCCGCATTCCAAAGCTGTAAGCCATACCCCATCCCTCGAAAGTCCGGCTTCACAATATAGAATCCAATAAACCCAAAAGATGTGCCATATTTGACGACTGAGAGTGAGGCAATCGGCTCACCGTCAAGTAGCCCCATCAGAAATCCGTTGGGATCAGCCGCATAAAAGCAGTCAGCGTCATGCAGTCCTGGGTTCCACCCCTCCGCAGCAGCCCAGTCAATAGCGAGATCTAACTCGCGGCGGGTCATGGTTTTGATGGTGTAGTGCGCCATAGAGTTTGTCATAAACCAGGACGTGGTATTGATTTGTATTAACCTTACAAGACCATTCTGGACTTCTTCGCCTGTATCACCATGTCTTCAACCTATCCCCGTGACCTGATTGGCTATGGCCAAACCCCCATCCACCCCCAATGGCCCAACGGCGCTCAGCTCGCCCTCCAGTTTGTAATTAACTACGAGGAAGGGGGCGAAAATTGTATCCTCCACGGCGATGCCACCTCAGAAGCCTTTTTGTCTGAGACCGTGGGGGCCGCGCCGCTGTTGGGGGTGCGCAATATCAATATGGAGTCGATGTATGAATACGGCAGTCGCTCAGGCTTTTGGCGACTGCACCGGCTGTTTACCGAGCGCGATCTGCCCGTCACAGTATATGCGGTGGCGATGGCCTTAGAACGCAATCCGGCAGCGGGTAAAGCCATGGTCGAGGCGGGTTGGGAGGTGGCCAGCCACGGTTACCGCTGGATCGACTATCAGTACGTGAGTGAAGAGACCGAGCGGGAACACATTCGAAAAGCGATCGCAATCCACACCCAGGTGATCGGCAGCCGTCCGCTGGGGTTTTACCAGGGTCGCCTCAGCCCCAATACCCGCCGCTTGGTGGTCGAGGAGGGCGGTTTTCTCTATGATGCCGACAGCTATGCCGACGATCTACCTTATTGGGTCAATGACTATGGCAAGCCCCATCTTGTTATCCCCTACACCCTCGACAACAACGACATGCGGTTTGCCACCTATCAGGGGTTTAACTCGGGCGATCAGTTTTTTGCCTATTTGCGTGACGCCTTTGATGTGCTCTACGCTGAGGGTGAGACCGCCCCTAAGATGATGAGTGTGGGGCTACACTGTCGCCTGAGTGGGCGACCGGGGCGTGCCGCTGCCCTGGCCAGATTTTTAGACTATGTGCAAAGCCACGACAAAGTCTGGATTTGTCGCCGGGTCGAGATTGCGCGGCATTGGCACGATCGCCATCTCTCAGAGAAGGCCAAAGCTTGAGCCTGGGGATGGCGTCAGCAACCGGCAGGTTTTCGACGCCCCGACAAACACGGTTCGCATAGGCTACGCTGTGAGCATATCTGACCCGCCGCACAAGGAAACCTCACTATGGATTCTTCAGATCGATCGATTATCATCACGCTTTTAGTAATCCCTTTTGCGGGCTTGCTGTACTGTGGCCTGGTGATCGGTTCGATGTTGTCCTTTCCGGTGCTGAGAGAGCATCCGTTACTGTCAGGCGGGGTTGCGGCGCTTATCCCGCTCACGACCGGGGCACTGATTTGGCTCAGTGCCTCAGCCAGAGCCTACAGACGCTGAGTCTTTTGCAGATATCTCAGCGCCTGCCAGGTCGTCAATGTCCCCATCCTATAATGTGAAACCGTATTCTCTTTTCAAGGTGCAGGCGTTTTGATGCATTCGCGGCGAATGAGGGTGCCAACTGTTTTGAGCGTAAACCCCCACCCTTGCGGCAACATATCCTGAGCCCGAGCCTGGCCAATATCCACATAGATGCGCGGCGGCAGGAAATGCTCTACCCCCTCTGACCCCTTGAGCATATCGTCTGCTTTTGACATGATTTCGTTCATCTTTGAATCAAACGTCTCGGGACGGTCAAACTTGTACTTAAACTGTTCTTTGATGGTGGTTAACAGCTGACGAACTGCGATGACCTTTGAATCATCATCGGAAGTGTCTTTAAGACCCAGTTGTTCCCTCAAAATAGGTTCGAGGGCCGTTAGGAGTTTAGTCTGGGTTTTGATCAGCGTCATTGCATCAACCCCCGGCTGTCGAGGGAACAGGGTTTTGAAGGCCAGACGGAGAATATGGGCTAGCTTGAGGGGTGGGAAGGGGATGCTGTCAGCGTCCACAAATTTGCCCGCCCGCGACATCAAAACATCCAGGGGGGGGAGATCGTCTGACACCTCGGGCATGGCAATGTGATAGTTCACAAATTCCAAATTTCTGCTCAGCTTGTTTAAGAAATTAGGGCGCTTGCTATTTTGTCGATCGCGCAGCCTGAGAATCTCTTGGGCTTTTTGCTCATCTCTATCAAAGAGCTGGCTAAGCCCCTGCTTATTAAAGGGGTAAAGGGGCGTATTTAAGCAGATGTAAATAAATTCAGCGCAGTAGCTTTTGTTTTCTGGTCGATTGAGAAAGTCAATCGCGTCGATGGATCCCAGGCTGGCGAGCGCCCCCTGCTTGAGAAATTCTTTAAGCTTGAGTCGGTCTGAAACGCGCACCGGATCGCCCCCGCCGTCAAAGTCATTGTTGGTAAACTCAACGCAGGGCTGGAGCAGCGCCATCCAGCAAATAATACTGTTGATGTACTCTTTGGCCTGCGCGGGGGCAACTGCCTCGTCAAAGACCAGGCACTGGGCCATGCTGATCAGATTGTTGCTGTAGGACAACATGCCGCTTCGATAGCGGGTGCCTGTATCATTCCGGGCCTTGTCAAAAGCGGCAAATGAATGAACAACTCGATCTTTGTCTTCCTCTGTTGGAGAGGCGGGTGGTTTAGTGGTGGGGACCAGGGCCGCAGCATGCAGTCCTTCATTTTTGATGAAAGCTTGGGTAAAAAGCTCTTGATTCCAATCAGGGCCTGAGATTTGAAAATCAAGGGGGATACCGTATCGCATGGCGTTGCCTTGATAGGTACAGATCAAGAGCCCGTACCGATTAAGTAGTTTGACAATATCTTCGTAACCTGAAACAGAGTTGCCCTGGGGATCTAGCACGAATTCATGGTCAGAAACCCCTATGAAACCAGGGGTTTCGATAGTTTTGACCCGCATCTCGGTGCCGTCATGGAGAATAACAGTCTTATCGAATATCTCATGACTGCTTTCTACAGGTTTGCTGAAACCTGTGATGGCATTAAACTTTGCTAGATCGATATCTTCAGCAGAATATAGCAGATCTTTTGCGGAAGATAGCGGGAGTTCTTCGAAGTTATCCATGGTTAATGCGTCATCAAATAGCTGTCGTTAGATGCTTAAAGGCGTGGAAAAAGGAAATTCCAACTTACAGAGATTAGGCCCAGCCAAATAGTAACGTGGATAGTTCTGGCGATTTGATAATACTTGTTAAAGCGGAGCCCTAGCGCAGCTATGCCTTTTAGGCTATTGCCCCCAGGGCTATAATCGGTCTACGCCGATTGGGAAAAGCCCGGATAGTTCCAGGCTGCGCAGGCGAACTTCGTGTGTGAAGGCGCGACTTCTAGTCGCTAGCCGCAATAACGTAAATCATAAATTTCAGCACTTTTGTTGATTGGGTCTATCGTGTTCATTAATTTTTCTGCTGCCTGTTTCTGAGGAAACGTTCGATAATTAAAAGCAGATTTAGATTGACCGTTGAGTGGCCAGAGTAAATGAAAACGACCTCTCGCTTATCATTAGAGACGCTGGTTAACAACATTCGTCAAACATTGTTGCCACAGCTTGCCCTTGTCAGTGACACCCCCTTTGATCCAGTTTTGGTAACCCGTGTGCCTGCGCCGTGGCAGCTGGTCGGTACGGGTAACTATGCGGCTGTGGTGTATCACCCTGACTACCAGAACTGCGTGGTTAAGGTGTATGCACCGGGGCGCGAGGGTTGGGCAGACGAGGTCGAGGTTTATCAACGGTTAGGGGCTCACCCTGCGTTTTCGACCTGTTTCCATGCTGAGCCTGAGTTTTTAGTGCTCAAGCGATTATATGGCATCACCCTCTATGACTGTCTGGCCAAGGGTAAGGTGATTCCGAAGCAGGTAATTCAAGATATTGATTGTGCCCTGGCCTATGCGCGCGATCGCAACCTCAATCCCCACGACATCCATGGTCGCAATGTGATGATGTACCAGGGAAGGGGGCTCGTCGTCGATATTTCTGATTTTCTCAAGCCCGAAACCTGCACCGCCTGGAACGATCTCAAACGGGCCTATGACTGGTTTTACCGCCCTGTGTTAGCTCCGCTCCGCGTGCGAGTTCCCTATCCCATCCTGGACTGGGTGCGCAAGACTTATCGTTGGTTTCGCCACCGGTTTCGACGAGGTTCTATAGGGCAGTCGCGCTACGGGCATTAGCGTCATGAGTGGGGCTCGCCAAACAACACCAAAGAAGATTTGAGATCTTTAATCACCTCGGTCGTCACATCGCTGACGGCGAGACCACCGGCGGTGCGCCGACGCATCGAGCGCAACACTACCAGATCAAAGCCCTGTGCCCAGGCCAAAATAGTATCGGCCACCTGGTCACTCAGCACGGTTTTGATCGTCACCTCAAACTGCCTCGACTCCCCCAGCACTTTTTGTAGATGCATCTCAAAATTGGCCATTTGCTCGGGCAAGGCTCGGGGGTCTGCGACGTGCAGCAGCGTGATCGTCGCCTGATTGGTTTCAGCGAAGCGACCGGCAAAGCGAATGGCTTTGAGGGTGTCTGCGGTCAACGCCTTGACGGGAACCAAAATGCGCTGCATATTGGTGGGCTCATCTAGCAGTCGGGCCACCGCTACTGGACAATGGGCTGACCAAAATACGCTGTCAGGAATACTGCCAAAGAGTCGCGATCGCAAGTCCACCGTACTCCAGCCCATCACAATCAGATTGGCATCTTGCTCACGGGCGGTGCGGCTGATACCCTCCGCAATATCATCATCGATCCGCAGCACCCCCTGCGACTTGATCTCAAAAGCCTTCGCCAGTTTCTCCGCGCGGCGCAACAGTCGCCCCCCCTGGCGAATCCGCTTTTGCAAATAGGGCTCATCCATGTGCACATGCGCCTTCACAATCGATAGCGGAATCAATCGTCCTACCTCAGGCTGCACCAATAAGGCCGCCATTTTTAACAAATTGTTAGCCGTACTCCGATTCTTTAAGGTCACCACGGCAGTAAAGGAAGGCTCAGCCTGAACTTCAAGTAGGCTGTCCGGTTCAGGCTGCCAGTCTGCCGTCGCTGCTGGCAAAGGCAATCGGACCGCAAATTTCTCAGTCAGCAGCGGCCCTGCCAACGAGGTTGCCACCATCAATACAATGACGGCATTAAACACTGGCTCAGGGAGCAATCCAGCGTTGACCCCAGCCAGGGCAGCTGCCAGGGTGGCCGCAACCTGCGGCAGCGAAAGTGACCACATGGTCATGGCTTCGTCCCAGCTGTAGCCAAACAAAAATTTGACGATTAAAACCGCCAACAGCTTACTTAAAAACAGCCCCGCAACCACCGCAAGGGTCAAGGCTAAGCTCGTCGTCAAACTTTGGACCAGGGCTGGCACTTCTAAAATTAATCCCATTCCCACAAAAAAGAAGGGGATAAAGAGCGTACTCCCAACAAACTCAATCTTTTCCTTGACCGGCCCACGACCGACAACATCATTGACAGCCAGACCAGCTAAAAAGGCTCCGACAATCTTATCTACCTGGATTGCCTGAGCCCCCACTGAGGCTAAAAAAACGGCCAGGAGAATAAACAAAAACTGATTACTATTTTCATCACCTGTGCGACGAAAATAAGCTCGCCCCGCCCAAGCGAGCCCAAACAGCACAGCAACAGCATAGAGCGCCAGGGTCACCAGCTGAGTCATCAAACTCACGAGCGTAAACTCACCATGGTGGATTGAAACACAAATAGCCAGCACCAATAGCGCCGCAATATCTGTGAAAATCGTCGCCCCCACGGTGACCGTCACCGCCTGATTACGCAAAACCCCTAAGCGCTGTGCAATCGGGTAGCCGAGCAGCGTATGAGAAGCAAACAGTGACCCCATTAAAACAGACGCATTGAGCTTATAGCCAAACAACAAACCAATACCCGTGCCCAGCACCAACGGGATCGAAAACGTCGAAACCCCAAAGATCATCGAGCGACTTTTGCTGGCGCGAAACTCAGCCAGATCAATCTCGAGCCCAGCCACAAACATCAGATAGACCTTACCAATATCAGACAGCAGTTTAATCGCCTCAGAGTCAGCATTGAGTAACCCTAAACCGTCTGAGCCAAACACCACCCCCGCAAACAGCAAACCGACCAGCCCTGGCAGTCGCAACCGTTGAAAGAGCGGCGGTAGCGTGAGAATGATTGACAACAAAATTGTAAACGCAACCAGAGGGCTATCGGGTAGCCAGGAGAAGATCCATTCCATCGTGGGTAAATTGGGTGACATCCCCGATTATGGTGACATCCCCGATTATAGAGCCTGAGCCTTTAATCCAAATAAGTTGAATGCACTATTCCTGCCATTGAGGAAAGACAGAATCTTCTTTAGCGTTGTCGAGGAGTCGTCTGCATCACCCACTTTTCAAGTGTCTTCGCTAGCGCCGTTGGCGTAATGGGTTTGGCCAAATAATCATTCATGCCTGCCGCCAGGCATTTCTCTTTATCGCCTGGTAAGGCGTTTGCGGTGATTGCAATGATCGGGATAGGCCGGTTACCCTCACCAGCCCTCCCCTCGCGAATCTGGCGACTGGCCTCATAGCCATCCATCTCTGGCATCTGGCAATCCATTAAGATTAGGGTGTACGGATTCTCCTGGGGAGCCTGTTCTAGCATTTGGAGTACCTCTACTCCATTCCAGGCGACTTCTATCGCTAATCCTAGCTTTTTGAGTAGCTGCTTGACGACCATCTGATTGACCCTATTGTCTTCTGCTAGCAACAAGCGGGTTGACGCTGGCCAACTGGAGGCAACAGACTCCTGAGTGGGGGGTTCTCGATCTGGAGAGGTCACCCCATGTTGGCTCGTATCTTGTTGACTCACCTCCTGCTGACTCACCTCTCGCTGCGAGTCAGTGCGTGGTGGGGTAGAGGGCCAGGCAGACTGACCCCTTTGCGCCACCACCAGAGCATCAAACAGATCAGAGGTCGTCGTGGGTTTGGTAAAATAAGCACTAAAGCCCAGATCTTGAAAAAGCTGAGTATTGTTGCAGTTGTTGAGGGGGGTCATCATCACCAATGACATTGCCTCAAATCGGCTATCTGCCTTGAGTCGCTTGCCTAGCTCAGCCCCATCCATGCCAGGCATTTGTAGATCTAGCAAAGCGATGTCAAAGGGCGGTCGGACGGACTTGGGGGCGGTGTAAGCCTTACACAGTGCCAGGGCACTGGCCCCGGTTGAGGCCTCTAATGCAATTGCACCCCAATCTTTTAGGCGACGGCACAAGATTTGGCGATTAGTCGCATTGTCATCGACAACCATGATCCTTAAACCTTGTAGATGCATCTGGAGAGGTCTAGATTGGGCTCGGTCGCTGCGCTGCAAAGTAACCGTAAATTCAAACTGGCTGCCCTGCCCAAATGTACTCTGTCCATGCAAACTGCCCCCCATTAATTTGCAAAGCTTTTGGGTAATAGCAAGTCCCAACCCTGTGCCACCATATTTTCGAGTCGTGCTGGCGTCGAGTTGGGTAAATGGGTCAAACAAACTAGGAAACCTATCCTGGGGTATGCCTATGCCCGTATCCTGCACTGAGCCCTTAAAAAGCAGGTCATTGCCCGATGCGGTGAGACCGCATCGGATCGTAATTTCTCCTTGCTTAGTAAACTTAACCGCGTTATCGACCAGGTTGGTCAAGATCTGTCGTAAGCGCCCCGGATCACCTTTGACCATCGTGCAAGCTATGTCATGCAAATCTAGCACCAACTCTAAGTTCTTTTCCTGTGCTTTTAACGCCATGGCCTTTGCACAATCTTCCAGGTGCTGGCACAGATCAAAATCTAGAATTTCTAACTCAAGCTTGCCCGCGTCAACTTTAGAGAAGTCGAGAATATCGTTGAGCAAGGTTAGTAAGGATTCGGCACTGGACAGGGCAATGCTGGCTTGCAACTGCTGATCTTTATTGAGCTCTGCCCCTTGCAAGAGACTCAACATACCGATCAGGCCATTCATCGGCGTGCGGATTTCATGGCTCATGTGAGCTAGAAAGTTACTTTTGGCACGGGCAGCCGCAACAGCGTCTTCTTTGGCCTGTTGGAGTTCTATCTCGGCTTGTTTGCGCAGGGTGATATCGGTGAGGGAGCCGATCATGCGGACGGCAGTGCCGGCTTCATCCCAGATTGCCTTACCTCTAGAAAATAGCCACTTGTAGCTGCCATCTTGACAACGCATCCGATACTCACAGGCATAGGCTGGGGTCTCCTGATCGAGATAGCGTTGAAACGTCGTTTGCAAGATAGGCTGATCTTCTGGGTGAATGCAGCTAAACCATTTGTCAAAGGTATCAATCTCCTCGTAGTCATATTCGACAATTTCCAGGCAGCGCGGGGAGAGAAAATGATCGTTTGTGATTAAGTTGTGATCCCAAATGCCATCATTGCTGCCGTCAATCGCTAGCTGCCAGCGCTCTTCACTTCTGCGTAATGCGGCTTCTGCCTGTCTGCGCTCAGTGATGTCTTGATAAGTCCCCAAAACGCCCACGACTTCTCCTTCTAGACTGCGCAGCGGGAGTTTATTTGTCTCTACCCAGTCCTGCCTGCCATCGGCCCTGACTTGGGTTTCGATAATCCCAAGTCTAGCCGTATCGGTTTCAATGACTTGCTGATCGTCAGTCCGATAAGCATCGGCCTCAGATGCTGTCCAGGGCAAATCATAGTCTGTTTTACCAATCATGTCCTTGATTGACGTGAGTCCTGCATCGCGCAGAAAATTGCGATTGCAACCCTGATAAACTAAGTTACGATCTTTCCAAAAGACAGACAAGGGAAAGGTATCTAGCACGGTTTGCAAAAACTGTTCTCGCTCCTGTAAGGCCGCTGTGCGTTCTTCGACTTTGACTTCTAGGGCTTGATTGAGTTGCTGAAGTTGTTGTTCAGCCTGCTTAAGCTGGCTCAGGTCAATATCTATACAGTACATTTCTGGCTCACCCGCGAGATTGGTCAGCAACATGTGGCTACAGAAAACCGCGACGCTAGACCCGTTTTTATGCATCAAGCTGAGCTCACTGGCGGCAATTGGCTGACCAGCCACTAACCAGTGCTCCACAGCCTCGATCACCGGCTGTCGCAGGTCTGGTGGAATAATCAAATCCTCAAGTTGTTGACCGAGGGCCTCTGCTTTGGTGTAACCGTAAAGCTTTTCACTGGCCTGGTTCCAGTAAATTACCCGGCGATGGCGGTCATACCCTTGCACAGCAATTTTAGGCAGCGCCTCAAACAGGTAGCGAAATCGCTGTTCGCTATCCTCTAAGGAGATTTCAGCTTGTTTGCGTTCGGTGATATCCTGTACCACCGCTACGATATTAAAGGGAAGGTCGGCATCATCGCGCAGGAGAGAAACCGTTGTGTGAGACCACAGGATCGTGCCCTCTTTGCGAAGGTAGCGTTTCTCTGTAGAGAAATGGGAAATCTCACCAGCCATCAGTCGAGATAGCTCAGGCGTACTCCGATCATCCGGGTGGGTAATGTCTGCGAGGGTAAATTGAGTGAGTTCATCGGCAGTGTAGCCCAGCATTTGGCAAAAACTAGGGTTGCAGGCCAGCAGGTTGCTTTGCAAGGAGCATTGGACAATCCCCACAGCAGCGTAGTCAAAAATGCTACGAAATTTGTTTTCGCTAGCAGCCAACTGTCGCTCAGCTTGTTTATACTCAGTCACATCTCGAATGATCACCAACACCTCTTGGTCATTGAGGGGAGCAATGCGAACTTCTTCGATGCGTGGATCCCTGTCAAAATTGAAAATCTGCTCGTAGATCTGCAAGCAACCGCTGTCAAGGGCTTGCTGTGCGTAGTAGAGTCGCTGCTCAGCCAGCTCGGGCGACAAAACATCATGGATTTCGGGGGTGGTAGACATGCTTGAGGGATATTTGACATGCACGGCACTGCCCCCCCCAATCTGGCAGTAATGGCCTTCTCGATCCATTTGAAGCAGCAGATCAGGGATTGTCTCGATGATGGTGCGGTTGGTTAACTCGCTTTGCCTGAGGGCTGCTTCTATTTGGGTGCGATCGCGACTGGCCAATTCCACGCTGGCTGATTCCACACTGAGCGATCCCACCCAGTTCTCAGGAGATTGTTCGCTGGCTGGCAATTCGTTGGATTGCAACCTAACGGCATCGGGGGGCGGTGTCTGTGGGTTTGTTTGCCACGGATCAATCGTGATGGCCTGCAACAGACTTTCAGGGGTCACCACTCCCACCAGGTGATCCTGCTCATCCAGGATAGGTAAGTGGCGAAGGTTATGTTGCTGGAGCAATCGTAGGGCCACCCGCCCATCGGTCAAGGCCGCGGCAGGCAAAGTGATCACGGGGTGAACCATTACTTGCCCCACCGTGCAGCGATTCATAGCGGTCGGCTGCTGGTCACTCAAGCGGACTACCTCTCGCTCTGTAAACAGGCCAACAACCTGTGCCTGATCCACCACCACACAGCATGATCGAGCCCCTGGGTGACCGGGCAAA
>JBCDDJ010000150.1:0-13496 GCA_039180385.1 Cyanobacteria bacterium P01_G01_bin.38
GAGCTAAGAAACTCCCTCGGCATCTCTAAATATATTGGGTTAGAATCGGAGGCGGATCTTGACAATCAGGCCATGGCGATTGTGTCGCGATCGCAAGTCCTGGCCAACCAAGACAAGATCATTCTGATCGTCACTGATTTAGATACGGTCTTATATAGCCAAGATAACTCTGGAGAGAATTCGCTCCCTGGAGATGTCGATGTATCAGACATGCTCTCCCCTTATGAGCTGAGCAACCTATACCTGGAGAAAATTACCCGAACCAGCAAGTATTTATATGAGGATCTAGTTCGTCCAGTTACTTTCAACCTGGGGCCATATTTTTGGGTGCGCCCAAGACTCTCTTCTAACCCTCGCCCCAATCCCTATCTCTGTCCGCCTGGTTCAGTGAACAACGTCCAACCGTCAGATGGTCAAGGACCCAACACAAGGGGGCAAATCACATTATTCTGTGTTCAGTCTCTGAGCACGTATTACAATGCCTCCTTTAGAGCCGATGAGATTTCAAAAAACATTGATACCTTTGCCAATCAGGTTAACCATTTCCCCTACATTCCCCTGTTTCAATCTGTCAAAGACCTGATTGTTCAGCCAGAAAATGAGGGGGGAGAGATCAAGATTCGCTACGGCGAAAACGATGACCAAGAAATTATGACGGTCACCCAAAAAGAAACCTCATCCAATACCTCAGACGCGAGAATGGAGGCTGCCAACACCCTGCTAGTTAGCATTCAAGAGACTGTCAGGGCTTATCGAAGCGTTTACTATCGAACGCTGATCGTCACCCTTATTTTTTCAGGGGTGAGCCTTTTATCAATCTGGCGAATTTTTAAGAAGACACGTCGCCGCCGTCGCCGAGTCACTGACTACTCGCGACTGTGGTTGATTCCCATCCTGGCGGGGTTTTCCATCTTTGGCTATTTCCTGCCGTTTGTACGTCGGTTCCCGCCAGTTCAGGCTTTTGGAAGCACGGTGGGCGCGATCGCAACCTATCTTTTCTCAGACTTTCCGGCACTCCTGAGCATCGTCGCGTGGGGGGCGGTTGTCTTTTGGCTGTTACCGATCGTGCTGTTTGAATTTCTGCCTAAACTCTTCAACGGGGTGATCGCCTTACTGAGTTTTCGTTGGTTAGGGGCCAGTAGACGCACATTTTTGCGACTGATCCACAATCAAGACACCTCTCCTCAAAATGCGACTAAGGGGCTGACGGTCTCTAAGCAAAAAGCCAGCATCTCGATTTTGCGGTTCATCATCTTTGCGATTACCTGTGTCATGGCGTCACCCCACCTACCGGGGGCCGGAACTGTCTATCTTGCTGGTATTTCAGGGTTTGTGGCCCTGGCCTTTTCCCTCAGCGCCAGCGCCGCTATTGGAGATATTATTGCCGGTTTAGTGCTGATTTATTTCAGTCAGCTTAACGAAGGCAGCTGGATCCAAATTGGCGATATGCGCGGCGAAATCATTGAACAAAACCTGGTGGTGCATCGCATCAAAACCGCCAAAAACGAGGTAGTGACCATTCCCAATGCCAAGGTGCTGAATAGTGTGGTTACCGACTATAGTGAATCCTCTAAACAGGGGGAGCCGCTGGTGTTACACACAACTATTACCCTTGGCTACGACGTTCCCTGGGAAGACGTGCATCGCTTACTCAAAGAAGCTGCTGCGGACGTGGATGAGGATCTCCTGCGAAAAGACAAACGTCCCTTTGTACGGCAGCTCAGTCTGGATGACTTTTATGTCAGCTATCAACTCAATGTCTTTACCGACAGAATTGATCGGATTTCGCTGATTTATTCAGAGCTCCACAAACAGATTCAGACTAAACTCCACAGCGCCGGAATTGAAATTCTCTCCCCCCATTTTGAAGCTAGCTGGGACGCTCAGAATCCCATGATTCCGACTAAGTTCTTAGAGAATTCCTTGGCCAATAATGGTGAGATGCCTGAAAAAGAAGACGCGGAGAGGGGAAGACGCGGAGACGCGGAGATCGTTCCTTGATAAAGTCTCCCGTGCGGCTAGTCTTGCAGCGAAGACCATCTCTGTATCCCCGCGTCGCCGCGTCGGTCTTAGCCATAGATTTAAGGCCAATCGACTATTCCACCAACGTCTCCCTTACCAACCACCCCAGTGTCACCGCCCGCGCTGCCATAAAACAGGTCATCGCTAGCCACAGCAAATGCGGACTTTGCAGCCAATACGCCATCATTGCAACCGGACCAAACCCCAAAAAAGTGCTAATCACCGTTGAGTTACGCAACGCCCCACCCGCCGTTAGCCCCAAAAAGTAGCCATCTAACATAAATGCAACGGCCCCAAAACTCAGCACCGGCAGCAGCCAACCCACATAGGTATTCACCAGGGCCAGCACCTCATCGTGGTCTGTCAGTAGCAAGAAAAAGGGTTTTGGGAAAACGAGAAATGCGATCGCAATCCCCACGGACAACATCACACTCACCCCACCCCCCAGCCTCAACAACCGCCGTAATTGCCCCACGTTCCGCTGCCCATAAAACCGCCCCGCATAGGTTTCCGTTGCAAACGCAATCCCGTCCAAAAAGTACGCCACCAGCGTCACCACCTGTAGCAGCAGCGTATTCACCGCCAAAATATCGCGCCCCATCCCAGAGCTGAGATTCGTAAACAACGCAAAACTCAGCAACAGCGCCAACGTCCGCACCAAAATATCTCGATTCAGCTGAAATAGCTTCTGAATTGCAGCCCAATCCAAAAGCTTCTCAAAAACCACCCTATCTTCCCTATCCCTCCCACCTTTCAATAGGCCGAATGTCAGTCCGTGATATCCCCGCGTCCTCCCTTCGCCTTTCCCCCTATAGCCCAAGGGGCATGGCTGACGCAAACGCCTTTCCCCCTTTACCCTTGCCCCTTTACCCAAAACCATCCCCACCCCCACCGCCAGCATCAAATACTGACTCAACGCCGTCGCCAACCCTGCCCCATAGCTCGCCCAGCCCAGCTGACGGATAAACCAAGAGTCTAAAACCACATTCGCCCCATTCCCGATCACAGACAGGGTAATCACCTGCCGTCCCTGGCTCTGGCCCAAAAACCACCCCAGCAGTACATAGTTCAGCAGCACCGCTGGAGCCCCCCAGATGCGCGCATTGTAAAACTCACGCCCAGAGGCCAGCACATCTGCATCTGCTTGCAATAGCGCAAAACCCAGCTCCCGTAGCGGTATTTGTAGACCCAGCAGGACTAGCCCAAACCCCAGCGCCAGCAGACCACCCCGCAGACCAATCAGCCACACCTCCGTCCGATCTTGACGCCCGACCGCCTGGGCCGTCAGTCCCGTTGTGCCCATGCGCAAAAAGCCAAAGCCCCAGTAGATAAAGTTGAAAATCACCGTCGCCAGGGCCACCCCAGCTAAATGGCGAATGTCGGCCAGGTGCCCTAAAAAGGCCGTATCCACAATTCCCGCCAGAGGCACCATTAGGTTTGACACGATATTTGCGATCGCAAGTCGCCCATAGGAAGGCAGCCAATTTTGAGACGACTGAGGCTGAATTCGTTCGGACATCCCTACTTCTCCCAGAAAAATTCACCCATTCCGTATAAATTACAGATAAATTTGGGCAACCTATTACCTATTCTGGCTTGAGGGTGTCAATAGCGTTGTTAGCTAGCCGCTCTTAGTGTGTTTTGCTCTGGTCTATCGACAGGCAGCCCTCGGCGAGATGTTTTGAGGAGTGACGCAGGTGGTAAGATATCGGCGCGTCTGCATATTCGTTGTTTAAGACATCAGACACAAAGGGATTGTCATGAAAAACTTCCGTAAAACCTTAACCATTCTGGGCATGACCGCCACCCTCGGCGGTTTGTGCTTATCAGCCCATGCCCAAACTGAGGAGTCCGGCGTGATTTTCCTGGAGTCTGCCCAAGCCACCGAAGCAGACGTAGACGCCCCTGAGATCATTCTTGATGAAGAAACCATTGAAGGGGAACCCGCCGAACCCACTGCCGCCCCCAGCGCGGTTGAGTTTTACAATGAGGCCGTTGATCTCTTTAACGACGAAGACTACGAGGGTGCGATCGCAAACTTTACCGCAGCCGTCAACGTTGACCCTAGCTACGAAGAAGCCTACCTCTTTAGAGGATATGCCTACGAGCAAGTCGGTGACCCCGAAGCCGCTCTGGTCAGCTATACCCAATCGATCGAAGCGAACCCCAACTATGCACTAGGCTATCTGGCTCGGGGGGTCTTGTATTACGACCTCGACGAGGTACCCAGGGCCCTGGCAGACTTTGATGACGCCCTGCTGATCGACCCGACCCTGGTTGAAGCCCATGTCTATCGCGGCATCATCGAAAATGACTATGGCAATACCGAAGTCGCCCTCGAAGAATTTAACAACGCGGTTCGAGTGGGCCCAGAGTATGCCCCTGCCTATCTCCATCGAGGGTTGACCTTGAGCGACCTAGGCAATACAGAAGCCGCCATCAATGACTTTACCGCCGCCACCGAGCGCCAAGACAACTACGCCGAAGCCTATCTAGGGCGGGGTAAGGCTTACTACACACTGGGTGCCTATCAGCCTGCCCTGAGCGATCTCAATACCGCCGTCCGCCTCGATAGCGAAGATATCGAAGGCTATTACAACCGCAGCTTTGTGCTGACGGCCCTCGGTCGCCAAAATGCCGCTGTTGCCGATCTGGGTCGGGTGATTGAGCTAGACCCAACCTACATTGATGCCTATCTGGCTCGCGGTAAGATTTATGCCGACGCTGGTAACTATGACGCCGCCATCGTCGATTTTGATAATGCCCTAAAGCTTGACCCTCAATATTCTGAAGCCTATCGTCGTCGGGCGACGGCGCGTCTCTCTGCTGCTGATGAGCTGGGAGCCCTGGCTGACTACACCGCTGCTATCAACATCGACCCCAGCGACTTCAAAGCGTATAAGGGACGGGGCGACGCCAATGCGGTTGCTGGCGATCTGCAAGGGGCCATCACTGACTACACCACCGCCATTGAGATCAACGGCCTCTACATGGAGGCGTATGCGGCCCGTGGGCGTACCCGCTATGAGGCAGGAAATCCGGGCGGAGCTTATGAAGACCTGTCCCGCGTCATTGCCGATGATTCGCTAAATCCTGATTTGTTTTACTACCGGGGGCTATCACGGGTCAGACTCGGCGATATCGTCGGTGCCCGCAGCGATTTGCAAAAAGCTGGCGAACTATACCTCGACACAGATGAGCCCGAAGGCTACCGGGTGGTGATTGAAATCCTGAGTCGGCTGTAGATTGCTGCCTCTAAATCTTGTCTGATGTTTTGCAGGGGCGCGGCTATGCTGCGCCCTTTTGCAATCTGGGCGAAAATAGAAGAGACATCCCTATTACCCCTGCAAAGATCTTGTTGTTTTGGCAAAAAATCATCTGCTCTGTACTGGTCTGCACCGTAGGTTTCGTGGCGACCCTATCACCTGCGATGGCCCTTGAGGGAAAGGCTTTGACAATTGCAACCCCTCTGTCCCTGGCTTCGCTGCACACATACCACGAGCAACCTGGGCAGACGACATTTAGATCTCGGCTGAGTTTACGCGATCGCAACGATCGCGCTTGGCAAACCATTCTCTTCAAACGTTACCAGGGCGAAACCCTCGAAGGCATCTACCTGCGCTTAGTCGGTTTCCCAGGCTTAGTCGAGCTAGACCCCCAACCCTCTATCACAGTGCTGACTGGCACCGATCTTCAGTGGACTGCCCCACCCCAGCTCGATCCACAAACCAAACAGCTGCCGAGCAACGCTAGCCAATATGACTTTTATGCCGTCATCACCGGTCTCACCAACGATATTCCGCTAGAAATCAAAGTCACACTGAAAGGCGATCGCAAAGCCACCATCGTCGTTCCACCCTTTGCTGTACATGAGTGGAGAGAATTAGCCTTTCTTGCTGGCTAGGGCTGGCAGCGATCGCACAAACCATGCACCGTAACCTCATACTCATCCACGGTCAAACCCGGGCGTAACGTCTGAAAACTCACCCCCTGAAATTGCTCCCAGGCAATATCCTCAATTGCTCCGCAGGTTTTGCACCGAAAATGATGATGCGCCTCTACATTGGCATCGTATCGGCACACCCCCTCTTCTAATAGCACCTCACGCACCAGCCCCACATCCTGGAGCGCCTGTAGCGAGCTATAGACCGTCGCTTGAGAAGACGTAGGGGCATCGTGGTTGAGATCGTGCAAAATTTGCTCTGCTGTTGGGTGATCTGTGCGCGCCAGCAAGTTGGCGTAGACTGCAAAGCGCTGGGGGGTCACCCGCAGGCGCTTAGATTTTAATGTCTTCACAATCTCATGGGTTGCTTGCTGCATGCTCATCGTTAAAATCGCTCCAAACTCCCTACTGAAGCAAGGCCAATACTGTCCTTTAGCCACCATTGACTAGTTCTTCAAGAATAACATTCCTATTTAAGAATCGCACTCATTCTAGAAAGTCATCAATTCATGAGTAATTGTCCCCATTGATTCAATCTTAAGTTAGAATTATTCTGACTTAAGCAATCGATGCTCAAGTAACGCAGTTGACTGAGTTGGTTGTTCCGGCCAGTCGTTTTTAACCCATAAACAGAAGAGAGGTAAGTATGGCTGCTATCGAACGTGTACCTGACGTTGTATTTAAGACCCGTGTTCGCGATGAGTCTGTGCCCGGCTCCAACCCCTACCGCTGGGAAGACAAAACCACCCAAGATCTCTTCGCCGGTAAGAAGGTCGTGGTGTTTTCACTGCCAGGTGCCTTCACACCTACCTGTTCTTCTAACCACCTGCCTCGGTATGAAGAGCTATACGATGAGTTCAAAGCCCAGGGCGTTGACACCATCGTTTGTATCTCCGTCAATGATGCTTTCGTGATGTTCCAGTGGGGCCAAAAAATCGGCGCAAAAAACGTCTTCTTGCTACCTGATGGCAACGGCGAATTTACTCGCAAAATGGGCATGCTGGTGGATAAGTCTAATCTTGGTTTCGGGATGCGCTCCTGGCGCTACTCCATGCTGGTAAACGACAGCAAGATTGAAAAAATCTTTGTGGAGCCTGACTTTGGTGACAACTGCCCCATCGACCCGTTCGAGGTCTCTGATGCAGACACTATGCTGGCTTATTTGAAAGGAGCTGAGTCTGCTGGGGTTTCCGAGCCTCGTCTGGCCTTTGTTGGCTAGTCATAGCCTGTAAAACCGACGTCTGATTTAATCCAGGAAATCTGGGCTAGGCAGACGTTGAGAGGTGAGAAAGGTATTCGGTGTTAGGCCATAGGTTCTAGGTGTTGGCTGGCATCGGTGACATTGTGATCCAAGCCCTAACATCTAGCGTCTAGCACCTGATACCTCTCACTCAAAAAAACGATCCTGATTCATAACGCTCAATTCCTAACGCCTGACTTCTCACCTAGCAATATTGAGGGGGTAAACCATGAAACTTTCTAGCAAAAATCTCGACACTCGCCTGGACACCCTCTATGACGCGATTGTGGTGGGTGGTGGCATGGGGGGGCTTTCTGCGGCTATTTATCTGGCCCGCTATGGCCTCAAATGTCTGATCATCGAAAAAGGCCGCGGTCGTTCCCTATGGATGCAAGACCTGCGGAACTATCTAGGCTTTGATCCCAGTACTCCGGGGCGCGACATCTTAGCCCATGGCACTAAACAGGTCCTAGAGTGGGGGGGAGACTACCTGCGTGGCTATGTCGAAGAGGTGACCGACGAAGGAGATACCTTTGCGGTGCGCGTAAAAGTGGGTAGAGAAAACAGCACTTACCCGGTATTCCGCAGTAAATATCTGATTGCGGCCTCCGGTGTCATTGACGTGTTGCCCCAGTTAGAGAATATGCAAAACGTTTACGATTATGCGGGCTATACGCTGCACGTTTGCATGATCTGTGATGGCTTTGATATGTGGGACCAAAAGGGCGTTTTGATTGCTGGGTCTGAGGGGCAAATCAACGCCGCATTTGTGCTGAACTGGTTTACACCCTATATTTCTGTCCTCACCCACGGGCTCTACGAGGTTAGCGATGCGATGAAGCAAAAGCTGGCGGACCACGGCTATCCCCTTTACGAAGCCCCCATTGCCGAGTTTTTAGGTGAAAACCATCAGCTCAGTGGGGTTAAGCTCACCGACGGCACTGTGGTTGAGGCCTCAACCGGGTTAATCAGTATGGGCTCGATCTACCATAATCACTATCTCCAGGGGATCAGCGGACTCACCTGGGACGGTCAAAATCTGATCACCAATGACATGGCTCAAACCACCCACGATCGTATCTTTGCGCTGGGGGACTTAAAGAAAGGGCTAAATCAGGTGACCATTGCGGTGGCAGATGGTACGCTAGCAGCGACCCAAATCTGGCGCAATATTCGTCGGGCGAGTCCGCCTCGCAAGTGGGAAGAAAACCTAGCTAAAGCGCCTGCTCTCACATAAGTGCATGTCTAAAACTCATCGACCAGAGGCAGGAGCCCCGTGTCCGTTTTGTGCGATCGCAGCCGGTCAAGCCCCCGTCAGTAAGGTGTATGAAGATGACGCCGTGATGGCATTAATTCCTCTACATCCGGTCTATCCGGGGGCTTGCTTGGTGATCCCTAAAGTCCATATTGACCACTTTACCGATATCCCAGATCCGCTGGTTGCCCAAATCATGGTGGTGGCTCAGCAAGTGGGCCGCAAAATCATGGAGACCTACAAACCTTTACGAGTGGGCATGCTAGTCCATGGTTTTAGCGTGGCCCACGCTCACTTGCATGTCGTGCCGCAGCACAATCCGCTCGATATCATGCACAAGCACTACGCCTATTGCGAAGGCGGCGAGGTCCAGTTTGGCCCCAAAGATTTGCCCGAACTGGACCGCATTGAGCTTGATAAAATGGCTGCATCTATCAGGCTCTAGCTGGCTTGCTGTAATCATCGAGGCTAAACCGATGAATGTGCCGCGTCAGCAGGCCCACGTGCCTATCTAAAGGCCAAATTTCTCAATTTGCGCCTTTAGATAAGCGTCTGCTTGAGTGGGGTCAAAGTCACCAAACTTCAAAGTCTCGGTTCTACTCGCCTCTTGAGGCACAGCGGCTCCCACCTCTTCGGCTAACTCTCGGGCCAGGTCGGTCATAAAGATTGACTCGCCAATCTCGTCGTAGTTGGCTTTTTCACTGGGCAAATAGTCCCAGCGCACCAGTTGGGTAGAAATCCAGCTGGCGAAGCTTTTCCAGGGATACGGGTTAAAGCTGATTCGATCAGGCACGTTTAAGGTGTTGCCCTGACCGTCTTGGAAGTTGCCTGTCATGACCGCTTCAAGGACATCAACGGGCTGATTGAGATATTCTTCTGGCGCGATCGCAGCTGCAATGGTTTTTCGATTGGTAGGGTCGTTGGCATAGTTAGCCCCATCGATAATGGCCTTGTTGAGAGCTCGGAATGTGTTTGGATTTTCGTCAATCCAATTTTGTGAGGCCACAAAGGCACAGCAAGGATGATCAGCCCACAAATCCTTGGTCAGCAGGTGGATAAAACCAATCTCTTCCTTCACCACACGCTGAGTAAAGTTGTCGGGCAAGATGAAGGCGTCAATTTGCCCCCTGGCCATTTTTGCGATCGCATCCGGCGGCGGCAAGATTTGCAACGTCACATCATTATCTGGGTCGAGCCCCCCACTGGCTAAGTAATAGCGCAAAATCAAGTTGTGGTTAGAGTAATCAAACGGAATGCCAATGGTCATGCCCCTAAAGTCTGCTGGACCATTCACTTTGCCCAGATGCTTTTTGGCCACAGCAATTCCCTGACCGTTATTATTTTCAATGCTTGCCAGCTTGACCGAAAAGGGGGTTGAGCCGAGCCCCAGGGTCATCGCAATGGGCATGGGGGCCAGCATGTGATAGGCATCGAGTTCACCTGCGATCGCGGCCTCCCTCACTACTGACCAACTGGCATACTTCAGCAGTTCTACAGTCATGCCATGCTTCTCATAAAACCCCAGTGGCTTTGACATAATAATAGGGGTTGCACAGGTAATCGGCAGGAAAGCCACCTTCAGGTTAGTCTTCTCTAAGTCCCCAGTGGCCTTTGCAATGTCTGCCTCAGTGGTCTCTGTTGTTGGCTGATTAGTGGGTGTGCAGTTGGTCAGGGTCGTTAGCGCCGCTCCAATCACGACATTTCTCAAAAATTTGCGCCGGGTAAACCCACCTAGGTTTTTCGCATCGGTAAAAAATTCGCCAGCCTGGGGGCCAAACGCAGCTGCAAAGGCCTGATCGAGACCGCCTGCTAGCTTAATCAGCTCCATCACCAGCTTTTCTCGTTTTGGACTCCCGTGGGAGGCCATTTTGACAAATAGGGCGGTACGCACTTCAGCCTGACTAATCGCGTCCGCTATCTGCAGCGACGTATCCCCATAAAATCGCATTTGAACTAAATCATCAATTAAATCAGCCGGATTATTGGGCATTTCTCCCATAAATTTCCAGTGATCCTGTGTAGGGTGAAAATTACCGCAAATTATGCAGCGTAACGTCAGATCTTTTGCATTTCCTTGCTGACAAGAAAGCTGTTTCCACTGATTGGTTTGTGATGAGGTAAGCATATCTATTAACCCATAGTAGGATGATTGCTGAGGACAAAAAAAGAGTTATTTGTAGCTTTGAACACTTCTTGGGCCTTCTCTTTTCACGGTTACGCCTAAGAGCCCAACCCCTTTGAATTACTAGACTCAGGCCCCACATAAAGCATAGGATGCTCAAAGATTGCCAAAATTTTATCCATTTTCTAAGAAATAAAGAGATATATAGATTAACCGGATGTTTCTGTTTTATAAGTGCAAGCAATATGCTCTTATTCGTGAGGTAATTTAACAAACAGGAAAAAGTAAACACTAAAATAAAATCCCAAGCATTCTCAATCTTTTGATTTACAGAATCTTTACGCAGTGATCTATCCTATTTAAAGATCAACCTGTAATATTAGGATTATCTAAAAAACGTTGACTGCCGCTTGATATTTATTGCGGTTGTCGTGCATGTGCCGAGACCCAAGCATCTACCTTCAATGCCTTCTGTGAGAGGTATTTAAGAGTTTATTGGGTGATTTAAATTTATCTTGATTATTTTGTGAAATAGTCTCTTTAACTATGGACTAATGCCCATAAGCACTGATGCTCGCATCGAATAAATTTAAAGACGAATGCCATTCATTGACTGCTGTCTATTAGTCTTCGCGATTCACATTGATTAATGGTGAATAAATGGATGGTAAATCCATAAGAATATGTAATTTTGAAAGCCTATCGTTTTCTTCTCATCGAGCAAGATATAGGGGTTGATTAGCACGGCCAGCGACTAGATTCGCACCTACTGTTACAAAGTCCATCTGCGTGGGCCAGGCCTTTCAGCAGTTTCCAAAGTCGACACCAGCCAATTTTGTAATGTTAGGGGTGGTCTACTCACAGAGAAGCCGCTTCGCATCTACACCCTCTCAGTTTTTTATCTCTTTCAGTCAGGCTTTCAGCTTCCTGTAAGGGCTATTTTTGGAAGCTGAATGTTAGGAGTGTGTTGATTTTCAGGTTTGCCATTTCTCTAGTTTAGTTAGACTTTAGGTCAGTTTTTTATTATTGAAATACGCTCAATTATGATTACAAATATGCTTGGTCGTGCAAAAGCACTGAAAATCCAACATCAGCTGCTGCTGCTTTTGGTATTGAGTACTGTCATTCCGGTAGCCACTGTAGGACTATACGGGACATTCGCATTTTCTAGAGCAGGTTCTAACTTCGCTTTAGATGAGCTACAAGAGGAGGCCACCAGCAAAGCCGAAATCATTGATTCCTTCTTAGATAATGCGGCTGAAGACGTCTTGTTTCTAAGCGAATCAACGCCAATGCAAGGGTTGGTTAGGGCCAGGAATAGTGGTGGCAATGATGAAGAACTCGGTTTGGAGATTACTCAATGGACATCAGAGTTCTCGGCTAACATCACTGCGCTGATGAGCGCAAAGACTGAATATCAGAGTTTTCGATACATTGACGAGAATGGTAATGAGATTCTTCGGGTTGATAGAAATAATCAAGATCGCGATCTGATCACTGCTATTCCCACTGCAGAGTTGCAAAACATTGCGGATCGTCCCTACTTTCAGACTGGGCTTGAACTGGCACCCGGCCAAGTTTTGGTTTCAGAGGTGAGTTTACAGCGCAAGCAAGGTGAGGTGCTCGAGCCCTATCAACCACTCATCCACTACATTATTCCTATCTTTGATGATCGAGATTTTCGACAAGGCATGTTGGTGGGCAGTATCTTTGCTGACCAGTTTTTAAATCTTGTGAATGCGACCAGCGAGACTGAAGCATCGCGGCCTGAAAATAAAACACTTAAGATTGTCAACGCCGATGGATATTACCTCTTGCACACTGCTGAGCCTGATAAGGCTTGGGGATTTGATCTCGGCTTTGAAGAAACGCTACAAAATGACTACTCCGAAGAGGTGATAGAAACGCTCTTGTCAGGCGAGGACGTTGGCATTGTGGAGTCTGGTCGTGAGCTGTTATCGTATGCCAGGGTTGATCCTAGCCCTGATCGACCAGGACGGCACTTCTATGTCCTTGAAGCCGTTCCCAAAAGTGAAGTCTATGGGGCTGTGACTCTCTTCAAATTTGTAACAGCGCTGGTCATGCTAGTAGCACTAGCCATTGCCTTGCCCCTAGGGACCTTACGAGGTCGCCAGCTAGTTGGGCTAATCGCGCGACTGATTAACAGTATCTCCAGTTCTAGTCAGCAAATTTCTTCGACTATTACTGAGCAAGAGCAGATTGCCAACCAGCAAGCGGCATCCGTCAATGAAACGACGACGACGATGGAAGAACTCAAAGCGGCTTCTCTACAATCAGCGGCCCAGGCGATGGACGCGGTGCAAACCGCCAAGTTAACTCTGGAGCAAGCAGAGGTGGGCAGCAACGCAGTGGGAGAAACTTTAGAAGGGATGTTTGATTTAGAGCAGAAGGTGGAAGCCATCGCCGATCAGACTGTTCATTTAAGTAGTCGGGCCAGCCAAATTGGGGGGATCTCGACAATGGTGAGTGAATTTGCAAATCAAACCCACATGCTGGCGCTAAATTCATCAATGGAAGCGGTCAGAGCAGGTGAATATGGCAAGGGCTTTGCAGTCGTGGCTAACGAAATTCGGAAGCTGTCAGATCGCAGTGAAGAGTCTGCAGCCAAAATCAATACTCTGGTTGCCGAAATTCAAAGGCTGATCAACCAGACTGTCATGGTGACTGAAGAGGGGACGAAAACGGTGAAAACCGGTGTGCAAATTGCTAAGCGGACAGAGGAGGCATTTAGTGAGGTAAAACAGGGGATAGATAGCATGGTGATGAATAACCAGCAGGTGGCGCTGACCCAAAAGCAACAAGTCGATGCCATTCTACAAGTTGTGGATGCCATGATATCAGTGGATCGAGGCTCCCAGGAGTCTGCCATCGGGCTCAGCCAAACCCGCTTAGC